>JAEUHO010000343.1 GCA_016795345.1 Planctomycetia bacterium
CGGGGCCACGGCCTCGGCGCGGCGGTCCACGGGCTCGGCCTCTGGATCCTCGCGATGCGCGGCCTGCGGCGCTACGTGGGCTCCACGGACGACCGCAACACGCCGATGCTCCGCGTCTTCGCCCGCAACGGCTGCCCGGTCACCGAACGCGACCTCCACTTCGGCGCGCCCTCCGCCGCCCCGCCGCCGCGTTGACCCGGGCCGCGCCGCGGTTCACGGGCCGCGCCGCGGGTCACGGGCCGCGCAACGCGACCGTCACACCCGGCTCGGGGAACGCCGAGCCGTCCGGTCGCCGCAGCCCGTCCACGACGAGCCGCCACGCGCCCGACGGCGGCGCCGCCGGCAGCGTGAACACGAGCGCCTTCTCCGCGGGGCGGTAGTGGAGCGGCGCGGCCGCGAGGTCGAACGCCTCGCCCTTCGCGTCGAGCAGCCGGTACCGCGCGCGGTCCCCGACCTCGCGCCAGTGCACGGGGCCCGCGAGCGCGATCCGCAGCACGGCCCGCCCCGTCGGCTTGCCGTCGCGCCCCTTCTCCCGCGTCAGGGTCGCGCCGGTCACCGCCGCGCGCGCGGCCGCCCCGCCCGGACGGACGACGGCCGCGGCCTCGATCCCCGCCGGGGCGCCGTCGCCCTCCACCGCCCGCAACCGCACGACGAGCCGCCCCGTCGTCGCGCGCGGCGTGTGCCGCAGCAGCAGCGCGTTCGCGCCCTTCCGCACGTTCACGCGCTTGATCACGTCGTCCGGCTCGAACCGCCGCGCGCGGGCCGGCGTCGCGACGGGCTCGCCGTCCCACCACGCCTCGAGCGTGCCGTCCCACGCGATCCGCAACGACGCGCGGCCCGCCTCGGCGGCCGTGAACGTCGCGAGGAGGACGCGCGTCCCCGGCGACGTCGCCGCCGCCCGGCGCGACGCCTCGTCGTCCTCGAGCTCCGTCGCCTCGACCACCGCCCACGACGCGTCGCCCTCGACGTCGCCCGCGACGCGCGCGCGCTTCGCGACGTCCGCGGCGAGCGCGGGCAGCGCGTCGAGCAGCCCGGGCGACGGCGGCCCGAGCGCCAGGAGCCGCGGGACCCCGAGCCCCGGCGTCGGGGACGCGAGGCCCGCCCGGCCGCGGGTCGCGCCGTCGGCGCCGAACGCGCCGAGGTCGCCGCCGTCCGCGGCGGCGCCGAGGCCCGGCGAGCCCGGCGCGAGCCCGAGGTGCACGTCGAGCGGGCCGAGCAGGTCGTCGGGCCCGAGGACGTCGGGCAGGGCGCCGCGGCGCCGCGGCGTGGCGAACGTCGCGTCGTCCCCGACGGGCACGTCCGAGCGCACGAGCTGCTTGTTCTCGCCGAAGAGGTTGCGGCCGCGGACGAACCGGTCCACGAGCGCGTCGAGCCGCTCGCCGAACGAGGAGCCCGCGAACACGAGCCCGTTGCCCTCGAAGATGGAGTGCGTGACGCGCGACGCGCCCTGGACGGCCGTCCCGCACCCGAGGAACTCGCACCGCTCGACGAACGGGCCCAGCCCGGTCATCGGGTAGACGTTCCCCGTCCGCTGGTTCGCGACGCCCGCGTGGCACCGGTGGAACACGCAGCGGACCAGCGCGGGCCGCGCCTCGAGTTCGACCGTCACGCCCACGTGGCACGCGCCGAACCGGCAGCCCTCGAGCCGCGGCGCGACGTCCCGGAGCGTCCGGATCACGCGGTCGCGCCCGTCCCACAGGACGCCCACGCCGACCCCGCTGTCGCAGCCGTGGAACGCGCAGTCCGTGACCGCGACGTCGCCGCGCCCGGGCTGCAGGCCCGCGTCCGCGTCCGCGACGAGCACGTGGGACAGGCGCACCGGCCGGGAGGACCCCGGGAAGACGACGATGCCGAGCCACGCGCGTCCCCGCCGCTCGCGTTCGCCCGGCGGCCTCGCCTCGGGCTCGAACCGGATCGGGGCCGCCGTGTCCCCCGCCGCGTCGAGCCCGCCGAGCACCTCGAGCCCCGGTCGCGCCGCGCCCGCCGCGTGCTGCGCCGCCCACGGCACCACGACCCGCGTGCCGCGCGCGATCCGCAGGGTCGCGCCCTCCGCCACGCGCACGCGCCGGTCCAGCACGACGGTGCCCGTCCACGTCGTGTCCTCCGCCACGTCGCCCGCGACGACCGCGGGCGGGGGCGCCGCCGGCGCGGGCGCGTCGGCCCCGCCCGCCGGCGCGGCGCACGCGAGGAGGAACGCGAGCGGGACGGCGGCGCGCCTCATCGCGGCTTGAACGCCTCCGGCGGCACGCCGAGCTCGACGGCCCCCCACTCGGGGACCTTGTCCACGCGGATCGCGTCGGCCCACGCGACGACCCGGAACGCCGACTGCTGCGGCGCGCGCGGGACCGAGAACTCGACGATCCGGTCGCCCGCGATCCCGTGGGGCGACCGCCGCCGCGTCCCGACCGTCCGCTCGACGTACTCCATGTAGCGCCCGCCCGTGTCGAGGGGCTCGAGCGCCACCGTCACCTCGTCGCGGTCCTCGACGTCGCCGTCGTCGTACGCCCGGCCGAAGCCGGGCCCCGCGAGCCGGACGAGCGCGTGCACGTGGTCCACGTCGTGGTCCACCGCGAGCGAAGCGAGGTCCACCTCCTCGACGTCCACGTGCAGCTCGCCGGTCGCGTCGGCGACCGACGGCTGCCCGCTCCACTCGTCGTCGCGCCCGTCGAGGTCGAGCACCGTCCCCTCGTCCGTGCAGACGTACTCCAGCGCGATCGGGTGCTCGGAGCACGTGCCCTCGGCCTGCAGCCGCACCCTCACCCACCGGTTGTAGCGGAGCCCTCGGTCCGCCAGGAGCGTCAGCGGCACGCCGAACGCCAGCGTCGCGCCGTCCACCGTCGGCGGGTCCACCTGCCCGCCCTCGTCGTGCAGCCACGAGCGGCGCAGCTTGCCGTCGCGCGCGGCCTGCTCGTGCGGCTGGCTCCACGACGCGCGACGCAGCGTCGCCGCGGCGGGCACGCCCGGTCGCGGCGACGGCGCGTTCGTCCGCTGGTACCTCGAGCCGTACGACGCGCGCACCCACAGGTCCGCGCCCTCGACGCCCGTCGCGGCGTCCGCGTCGCAATCGACGTACAGGTGCACGCACGTGTACACGCCCTCGAGCAGCGGCCGCCGGAACCGGACCTCGACCGCGAGCACCCCGCCGCCCGCCTCGAGCACGACGCGTTCGACGTCGTGGAGCGCGCGCCGCGGGCGCGGCGAGTGGCTGTCGTCGAGCTCGAGCCGGGACGGCCGCGGGGCGTTCGGCGGCAGCGCCGGCGCCCCGCCGGGACCGGGCGCGGGGCCCGGGCCGCCCCCCGCGGGCGGAGCGTCCGCCGCCGACGCGCGGCCCGCCCGCCGGCCGTCGCCGCCGACGACCGCCCCGGCGACGACGAG
>JAEUHO010000433.1 GCA_016795345.1 Planctomycetia bacterium
GTTGCCACCGGCCACGGACTCCGACTCCGGCCGCGGCGCTGGACTTGTCGACGTCGAGGATCGCGCCCTCGGTCGCCTGGGTCGCCCCGACCAGCCCATCGGCCCTGGCGCCAATCGCAATGGTAGGCCAAAGTCGGCCCCGGATCTGCGCCTCGCGCGCGACGGCCTCATCGGTCCGTGCGCGCAGCAACTCGAGGTCCAAATTCCGACTGCGCGCGAGTCGGACCACCGTTGGCAGATCGACGACGGCCACGCCGCCTCCCGGCAGCGATGCCCCGCTCGACGCGGAGCCCCTCGGCGTCTCGCCACGAACCGGGGCCGAAAGCGTGCTCGCGGGCGCGGTGTCCTGAGCGGCATCGCGACCACGCGTCGACACGGAGGCGGTTCGGCAGGCGGAACCCAGCACTGCGAGCGCCCCCGCTCCAAGCCAGGCCAAGAGACGCTGCCAGGACGTCGACGCGCTCACCGGACCGGCTCCTCGACGGCGACGACCGACTCCCCCACCGCGACGGAGGAGCCGCCGCGGATGATGACTTGATCGCCCGCCTTCACGCCGTCGGTGACGATGATCTCCTTACCGTCGTCGGCTCCGATGGCAATCGCGCGCTTCACGACCCGCCCGTCGACGACCAGCAACACGCTGCTCTTCCGCTTGACCGTCGTCACGGCCTCAGCCGGGACGACCAGCGCATCCCGGTGCTCTTCGAGCGAGAGGGTCACGCGGCCGAATTGCCCGTGGCGGAGCCGCCGGGCGGGGTTGTCGACGTCAGCCTCCGCGAACATCGACCGCGAGCGCAGATCCAGCACGTCCGCCGTCCGCGTGACCGTTGCGGAGAACTTCGCGCCGGGGAGCGCGTCGACGACGAACTCCACCACGCGTCCCTCTTCGCACGCCGCGGCATCGGCCTCGGCCACTTGGAATCGCACGCGAACGCGAGACTGGTCCGCGACGTGGAACAGTGGTACCCCTCCCTCCTTCACGAGGTCTCCGACCTCGACCGCCCGAGCCACGACGGTTCCGGAGCAGGGTGCTCGGACGAATCGCAGGGCTCGCCGGGCCTCGAGTTCCCGCCCCAACGCGCGAGCGACCTCCACGTCCGCCGCGGCCGAGCGTTCGTCCGCGGCGAGACTGACGGTGCGGGCGACGAGCGCGGCCACCCTCGCCCGGGCCGCCGCGACGGCCGCCTCAGCCTCGACGACCCATCGCGAGGTGACGGCGGCCTGCGCCGCCGCGGCGGCGTCTCGGACTCGGGCCTCATCCACCTGATCCACGCTGACGAGGTTCCGGCTCGCAGCGAGGGCCGCCTCCAGCCGAGCGCGGCCGGCGGCCCGGATCACGGCTTCCGCCGCCGCGCCATCACGCTCAGCCGATCGCCGTGCGACCTCCGCCTCCGCCTGCGTGACCTGCGCATGCCCCTCGTTCACGGCCGCGTCCCCGGCCGACTTGGCCGCCGAACGGGCTCGCTGCACCGCCTCGGCCGCCGCGATCCGGATGGTCGCCGTGGCTCGTGCTGCGTCGAGTTCCGGCGCCTCGATCTCCGCGAGCTCGTCGCCCGCCGAGACCCTCGCGCCAACATCCACGCTGACGCGCACGATGCGCCCCGTCAGCTGCGGCGCACTGCGGCCTTCAACGAAGGCCAGGACGTCAGCCGGAAGTCGCACCGTGCGCCGAATCGTCTTCACCACGACCCCGCGGACGACGACGGACGGAGCGCGCGAGACCGGCGGCGCATCCGCGAAGGCGAAGCCTCGTGGTCCGAGCAGGAGACCCCATGCGACGGCGGTCGCGAGCAGCGCGATCCCGAGGCCAAGGGCCCAACGGGCACTGGTCATGACTCCCCTCCCGGAGCGCGACGACGGTGCACGACCACGTACAGGATCGGCACCACGAACATCGAGAGCACGGTGGACGCCAGGACCCCACCGACGACCGCACGTGCGAGCGGCGCATTCGCGCCCCCGGTCACGGCCATGGGCAGCAGGCCGAGCGTGGCGGCGAGCGCGGTCATCAGGATCGGACGCAGTCGTTGGACCGACGCCTCGAGGATCGCGTCGGCGGCGAGCCGCCCGCCCGCCCGTAGACGATTCGCGAGGTCGATCCGGAGCGTGCTCGAGGCGACATCGATCCCGATCATCATGATCACACCGACGAGGGCCTGGATGGAGAGATGGGTGCCGGTGAGCTTCAGCGCGGCGACGACTCCGACGAAGCCGAGCGGAACTGCGAACATGACGACGAATGGGTCGAGGAACGAACGGAACTGCACCACCATCACCAGATAGACAAGGACGCTGGCCATCGCGAGCCCCCAGCCCAGGCCGGCGAACGCGGTGCGCATCAGCGCACGGGCCCCCTCGAGCCGCAGCACATAGCCCGGCGGGACGCGTCCCTCGCGCCGGAGGTCCTCGAGAATCGCCTCGACGTCCGACGCGACCGCGGCGAGATCTCGCCCCTCGACGTTCGCGAACACGTTCGTCGTCCGGGTGATGTTCTGGTGGCCGACCTCGGAGGCACCTGTGGCCCGCTCGAGCCGAGCCACGGTCTTGAGCGGGATCGGCAGCCGCGAACCAGCCCCGCCGACCAGGACGTCCTCGATGCTGCCTCGGTCCACGAAGGCAGTCTCGGGGTACTGTGCGCCGACGAAGTAGTGGTTGCCATTGCCCGGGTCGAGCCAGAACGCCTTGTCGTACGACGTGCTGGACGTGAAGGACGTGATGACGTTCTTCACCACATCGTCGGCCGACACACCGAGCAGGGCGGCCTTCTCGCGATCCACGTCGATCCGATACTGTGGTGCGTCCAGGCGCTGCTGCACCCGCACGTCGACGGCGCCGGGGACGCTCGCGACCCGACGCCGGATCTCCTGTGCGAGTTCCTGCGCCCTCTCGAGGCTGCGGCCCTGGACCCAGATGTCGATGGGCGCCGCGGCACCCATGTTGACCGCGGCACTCAGCATGCCGCCGGTGTCGAAGGCGAACTCCAGCCCCGGGAGCCTCGCACTGAGCGCCTCCCGCAGCCCACGGACGTACTCGAGCACTGGGCGCCGCCCCGGGCCGTCGCCGACCTGAACGACCACGAACGCATCGCTCGGCCCTGCGTTCGGCGTGTAGGCCGCGGGCCAGTCATTCAAGACGCCGATGTTCGTGATCCGCTTCTCGAGCAATCCGGCCGGCACGACCTCCGCGACGACGGCCTCCACCTCGGCAAGCAATCGTTCGGTGGCTCGGACGTCGGTACCGGACGGAGCGCGGACTCGAATCGTGATCTGGCCGGAGTCGACCACGGGGAACAACTCGGCGCCCAGCGCCCGATGCACGACCCAGGTCCCGACGAGGAGCGCGGCTGTGCCCGACAAGACGAGGATAGGCCGACGGAGCACGGCGGAGAGCCCCCGGCGATATCGCGTCTCGACCACGGCGACGGCACGACGGAGCGCGCTTGCGACCGCGCTCTCCCGGGTCACCGCATGTGGCCGGAGGAACCGCGCCGCGCAGACGGGGATGATCGTCATCGAGAACAGGTACGACCCCACCATCGCGAGCGCGACGGCGAGCGCGAGCGGTGCGAACAGGAACTGCGCCAGCCCACCGAGGAACACGACCGGGAAGAACACCACGACGACCGTCAGCGTGATCAGCAGGCGCGGCCGGGCCATCTCGCCCATGCCGCGAAGCGCAGCCTCGTGGGGTGACGCGCCCGCTTCGAGGTGCCGGAGCACGTTCTCGATCGCGACGATGCCCTCGTCGAGCACCATGCCGGTGGCGAGGGCCAGACCGCCGAGGGTCATCACATTGATCGTCTGACCCGCCACGAGCAACCCGAGGAATGCGGCAAGGTACGTCAGGGGCAGCGTGATCAGGATGAAGAGCGCGGAACGCGCGCTCTGCAGGAACAAGAGGATCATCACCGCCGCGAGCACGGCGCCGAGCGACGCCTCGAAGACGAGGTCCTTGATGGACGTGCGCACGAAGACCGACTGGTCCTGCACGACGTCCAGGTTGACCCCGCTCGGAAGCTGGGCCTTCAGACTCCCGATCTGCTCCTTCACCCCCTCCACGACCCGGATCGTGTTCGCGCCGGGCTGCCGGTAGACGGGGATGTACACCTGGCGACGACCGTCGACCCGCACGATGTTGGACTGTAGCTCGGCACTGTCCAGCGTGTCACCGACGTCCCGTATGTACACAATTCCCGGCGGCGCCTCCCGGTCCGGCGCGTCCGAGCCAGCGCTCTGGCGCCCATAAGCCGTCTCCGCCCGTGTGACGGGGAATCCGTTCATCTCCTCGACGGTGGCAGGCAGCGCGTTCGTATCGAGTTGGTACTCGATCGCCCCGAGACGCGCGCTGCCGACGGGAAGGAACACGTTGTTGGACTTCAGCGCCTGCACGACATCGGTCGCCGCGAGCCCTCGGGACGCCAGTCGATCGCGATCGAGATACGTGAGGATCCGCCGGAGTTTTCCGCCGTAGACAGCCGGCGCAATGACGCCGGCGACACTCTGCAGCCGATTGCGCAACTGAAAGTACGCAATGTCGTACAGCGCCGTCTCGTCGTGCGTGGGGCTCGAGACCGCGAGCAGGCAGAGCGGGACGGACGCCGTCGGGTCGAAGGGCATGACCATCGGCGGAACGGTGCCTGGGGGAAGGTAGTAGAGGTCGCTCATCGCGTAGGAGGTGACCTGCGCGATGGCGGCGCTCGGGTCCACGTCCTCCCGGAAGAAGTCCTTCACGATGCTGACGCCGAGCATCGACCGGGCCTCTTGGCGCTCGATGCCGACGGACTGGCCGGTCCAGCGCTGCATCCGACTCGAGATGTCCTGTTCGACGATCTCCGCGGGCATGCCAGGGTAGAACGTCACGATCTGGACAGCTGGCGCCTCGAACTGGGGCAGGATGTCCACCGGGGTGCGCGCCAGTGCGGTCCACCCGAGCACGACCGTCGTGAGTACCAGCACGATCACGACATAGGGCTGCCGCAGGACGAGTTTCACCATGATGTCGTCACCTCACGACCCGACCGTGCAGCATCCGTGACTCGTCCGCGATCAGGGCGTATCCGAACTCCCCATCGGCCCAGATGAGCACGTCGAGGGGTGCTCGACCGGCGGCGGCGCCGTCGGCGCGCACGATCGTCGGGGAGAGCGAGGGCGAGACCCCGAACTGCTCGGGGCGCAACTGGATGAGGGTGGCACGGGCCCCTCCGAGACGCCATGCGGAGAAGCACACGACATGGGAACCGAGCGTGCAGCGGCGCCCCCCCTCGAGGACAGCGTCCCTGCCGAGCGCCGGCAGGCGCACCGTGAACGGGATCCGTCCGCGGAGAGCGTGTTCGAGTACGACCGGGTCTCCGGAGGTCACCTCGAGGTCATGGGTGTCCAAGTGATCGGTGAGCGCCAGGAGCGCCAGCGTCGAAAGCGGATCGGGCTTCGACGGTCCTCCGCCACCGCTCACCCAGCCGACGACGAGCAGCACGACGGCTGCGGCTGCCGCCAGCAACCCGGTCCGGAGCCTTGACGCGCGAATGGTCCGCGGCGGTATGCCCGCATCCCGGAGGAGCGCGGCCTCGAGTTGCGCCGGCACCTCGACCCGCTGGAGCTCGATCCGCAGTCGCTCGCCCTCCTCGAGCAGCGACAACCACTCACGTTCGGCGAAGCCTCCACGCGCAACCACATCGCGCTCAACCGCAAGACGTTCGGGGTCGCCGGGCGGGAGACAAGAAGCGTCCTCCAACGCCCGCCGCCATGCCGCGGGGTCCGGCCGGTCCTGTCCCGGTTCGATCGCTGGACGGGGGGGGGGATCGGCAGGCGTCACGCACGTCCTCCGTCAGCGATCCGAGCGTCGGATCGGTCGGTCTCCACGCGGGATCCCTCGGTCGCCAACGCGCTTCGAAGTCCCACCCTGGCGCGATGGACGCGGGAGAGCACCGTGCCGAGCGGAACCGCGAGGCGCTCGGCGACTTCGCGGCACGTGAACCCTGACTGGAACACGAGCAAGAAGGTCTCCCGGAGCCGCGGGTCGAGCGTTCCGAGCGCAGCCTGGATCGACTCGCGGCGGGCGCAGATCAACTGAGGGTCGGCGGTTGGGCTCCCCTCGTCGGGCCTCGCCTGAACGACTCCGTCCGAGGGAAGTGGCGCACGGGCGCCCGGCTGCGATCTCATCCATCGGCGGCGTAGGATCGTGTACAGCCACGCGCGCGCCCGCGAGGGGTCGTCCAGCGACCGGATGGACTTCCACGCATGGAAGAACGTCTCCTGGACGAGGTCCTCCGCCCACGCGGTGTTCCCGAGCAGCCGGTACGCGTATCGGTACAGCTCCGCGGCGTGATCGCGGACCATCCCCTCGAACAGGTTGCTCGACTCACGGGAGTGCGACATGACCGGGGGGGGACGCCTCGCCGTCGTCCTGTACAGGTAGTGCGGCCAAGACCCCGGATTATTCCCGCGAGAGGGGCCTCCGCTTGACTCCGGGGACTTCGTGTTAGTGTATTGTTTGCACTCACTGGAGTCCCGCCCCAATGCCGGCCCCCCTTCCCCGTGACGACTCCCTCCCGTCGGATCTCCCCGGGTTCCTGGCCCGGTTC
>JAEUHO010000445.1 GCA_016795345.1 Planctomycetia bacterium
CGCACGGCCGAGGACGGTGGGACCGTCGAGGGGATCGTCGTGCGGGACGGGCGGCCGACGGCCGCGCGCATCGAAGTGCGGTTCGGGTTCGCGGCGCGCGGGTTCTTCGCGGGCCACACGACCGAGCGGACCCTGGCGGAGTCGATCGGGTTCGCCCCGCGCCCCCGGGTGCTCCGGACCGCGGACGCGGGGGACGACGGGCGGTTCGCCCTCGGCGGCGTGCCGCCGGGACAACTCGACGTGTTCGCGGTCGCCCCTGACGGCGCACGCGGACTCGCCTCGGTCCAGGTGGCCGCGGACGGGGCGCGGGCACGCGTCACGGTGGTCGTGCGGCCGACGACCTCGCTCGTCGGTCGCGCGCGTACGGTCGCCGGCGCGCCCTTCGTCGGCCGCGTCGCGGTGACGCCGGCGACCGCGGCCTCGCGCCCGCGCGAGGACGACGCGGTCGCGCTCGACGCCGACGGCGGGTTCACGCTGGCAGGCCTCATGCCGGGCCCGCACCACGCGCGATTCGTGAGCGCCGACGGGGTGTCGTGGTTTCGGATGACCCCCGTGCTCCCCCACGCGGGAACCTGGGAAGTCGTGGTGGACCAAGGGGCGGGCGCGCTCGACGGCCGCGTCGTGGACGACGTGACGGGCGCCGGCGTCGCCGGCGCGCGCGTCGTCGTCTCGGCGACGAACGGTACGTCCTCCGTGTCGGCGGCGACGGTCACCGGCGGCGACGGGGCGTTCGTCGTCCCGGAGCTCGTGGGCGGCGGGACGATCATCGTGGCCGGAGCCGAGGGATACGCCGCGTCCTCGGTCGTGCAGGTCGTGGAGCGGCCCGTCGTGATCCGGCTCGCGCGGGCCGCAACGCTGCGGGGCACGGTGACGCGCCGCCGCGACGGCCGGCCGGTCGCGGACGCCGAGGTCCGCATGATCGCGATCGGCGCGCAACGCGGAGCGCGGTTCGGCCCCGTGTTCACCGACGCGGCCGGGCGGTACGAGCTCGGCGGTCTGCCGCCCCGCGAGGTCGCGGTGTCGGCCGCGGCGCCGGGGCTCGCGTTGCCGATCGCAGAGGCCGACGCCACGGGCTGGACGCCCACGTCCGCGGCGCTGGAGGCCGGCGCGACCACCGTAGTCGATGTCGCGCTCGACGACGCGCCGGTCGTCCCCGGCCGCGTCCTCGACGCGGACGGGCGGCCGGTGGCGCACGCCGTCGTGACGGTGGCACCGCTTGACGAGTCCCTGTGGCGTGATCTGGCCTTCCCCGAACGCGGGGACGTCACCGGCGATGACGGGGCGTTCGAGCTCGACGGATTGCCGGAGGGCGCAACGGTGTGCCTTCAGGTGACGACCTCCGTCGACCCCGAAGGGATCACCAACTCGTTCGTCGTCGCGGCCGGCGGCCCGATCATCGAGATTCGCGTCCCCACGGCCCGAGCGCTGCGCGTGGTCGTCACGCGGTCGCACGACAGCGCCCCGCTACCGGGCGCTCACGTCGAGAGTCTCGACGGCGCCGTTCAGGCCTCGGCCGACGCGCACGGCGTCGCCTGGTTCGCCCCGTTCCGCCGGGTCGGTCCGATGACCCTCCGCGTCCGCAGTCCGGGGTACGCCACGGCCGTGGTCTCCGTCGATCCGGAAGCCCGCGAGGTCGCCGCGTCGCTCGGCGACGGGGCGCGGCTCGCCGGCCACGTCCGGGATCAGGTGGGCGAGCCCGTCGTGGGGGCGACCGTCATGGCGTTCGGTGTGGATGGCCCGGTCGGCGACGTGCGTAGTGGGCCCGACGGCTCGTTCGCCTTCGACGACGTCGCCGACGTAGACTACCACGTGCAGGCGCACCACGAAGATGGCGCTCCGAGTATCGTGAGCGCGGCCGCGCGCCCGGGCACGCCGTGCGTCCTGACGATGACTCGAGGGGCGCGGACCGCACCGGCGGGCGGCCCCCCGCCGGCCACCAGCCCCGCGCCGAGTCCGGACCGCGACGTCGTCGTCACGGCCGTCGGTCCCGACGGGCGCCCGGTGCACGAGGCCGTCCTGCGGGTCTGGTCGCGGGGCACGTCGATGACGACGGACTGCATCTGGGCCGGCATCGGACGCGTGCGCGACCCCGGCACCGACAGCGGGCGGGTCGAGGTCTCGAATCCGCGCGACGAGTTCGGGCGCCCCCTCCCGTATGCGCCGGGCTCGGCGACGTTCGGGCCCGACGACACGCGCGTCGAGGTGCGGCTGACGGGTGGCCTCGTACTCGAGGGCCGCGTCGTCACCGCGGACGACGGCCGCCCGCTGCCCGGCATCGAGGTGGGCGTGATCCGACGGTCCGAGGTGCCGGAGTTCGCGGACGCGAGGACGCTCGGGGGCACGCTCGCCACGGCCCGAACGGACCGCGACGGTCGGTTCGTGCTGCGGTCCCTCCCGGACGACCCCGACCTGCGGCTCGTCGCGCGCGGCCCCCCGCCGTGGATCCTCCCGACGCCGCGCCCGGTGCGTGCCGGCGAACCGGACGTGGTCGTCGAGATGACGCGCGCCCTTCGTCCCACGGTCACCGTCCTCGATCCCGACGGCGCGCCGCTGGCCGACGTCGAGGTCCGCGTCGAATCGGTCCCGCGGCGGTCGGTGAACCGGACGTGGACGGGCCGGACGGACGACGAGGGGCGTGTGCGCCTCGGCCCGTTGGATCCCGCCCTGGGCTACGCGCTGCACGTCGGTGTCGGCCGGCGGATCGACAGCGTGCCGACCGACGTCGAGCCGTGGGCGCCGCGCGACGAGACGATTCGGCTCCGGCGGGGCGTGCCGGTGCAACTGCGGGTCGTGGACGAGGCCGGGCGTGCGATCGGCGCCAGCGTCTCGATCCCGCGCTCCGGCGGATCGTCGTTCGTCATGGAGTCGGCGACCGGCGTCGTGGACCTGCCGCGGCAGCCCTCCGGTCCGTTGCGGCTCCACGTCTCGTCCCCCGGCTTCGTGCCGACGTGGGTGGACCTCGACGTCCGTGACCCGCCGACGCCCGTGACCGTCCGCCTGCGGCCGGGACGCGACCTGCGCATCCGCCTCACGGGCCCCGCTCCGCACCCGCCGTCGCTCGTCGTCACGTCCGTGCACGGTCGGTCCGACGCGGAGGTCGACGCGGGCGGATCGGCGATCGTCCGCGGACTCGACCCCGCGGGCCGCTACCGATTGTGGGCTCCCGCCGCGGCGGACGCCGACGGCTATGTCTTCGAGACGATCCAGGGTTTCGGCGAGGCCGAGATCGTCGCACCCGTCCGGACCGGCGGTCGGATCCGCGTCCGGGCGAAGCTGCCCGACGGCACGTCGCGCACCGAGTCGTACGCCACCGCGGACGACCGCTACCTGACCGCGTCGGCGTTCGCGGACGGCGAGTGCGAGTTCCGCGGCGTCCCGCCCGGCCGGTGGAGGGTCGAGGTGATCGCCTTCGATCCGGGCGGTGTGGAGAGCCGCGCCGAGGTCACGGCGCAGGCCGGCGACGTCCTCGACCTCGTCCTGCCCCCCTTCGAGTAGGGAGGGCGCCCCGCGGGCCACGGGACGGGGTCGGGCTCCCGGGACGCGAGGCCCGGCGGCCGGCGAGGTGGGAGGCGGGGACGGCGAACCGCGACCCCCGGCGGCCGTACGCTGACGACGTGAGCGGCAACGCCGACCGCATCCGACGCATCCTCGCCGACCACGGCGCCCCCGTGGCCCGCGGCCCCGGCCCACGCCGAGACGGCGACGGCGCCGCGCCGGAGACGGTGGACACGGCGGCGGCGGCGGCCGCGTTGCCCCCGACGGCGTCCCCCCCACCCCCCCCGCGCCCGGCCGCCCCCCCCACAGCCCCCCGGACG
>JAEUHO010000450.1 GCA_016795345.1 Planctomycetia bacterium
CCGCCGCGCTCGACGCGGCGCGGGCCGTGCGCGCGCCGGACCGCCCGCAGCGGCTCGTCGTCGTGTCGTCGCGCGCGCTCCCGGGCCTGCCGAACGACGTCGAGGTGGTCGGCGCGGGCGCCACCGACGACGACCGCGGGATCGTGGACGCGGCCGTCGTCGCGCGGCCCGACGGCGCGACGTTCGACGTCCGCGTCGTCGTGCGCAACGTCGCCGCGACGCCCTGGACGGGCGAGGTGCGGTTCGCGTGGCGCGACGCGCCCGCCGCCGCCGCGCCGCCCGCGCCCCCCGCGGCCCTCGTGCTCGCGGCCGGCGCCGAGGCCGCGGCGGACGTCGTCGTCACGCCGCCGAAGGACGGCGCGCTGCTCGTGGCGACCCTCTCCGGCGACGACGCGTGGGACGGCAACGACGCGTTCGCCGCGTGGCTGGCGCCGCCGCGGCGGCCGTCGGTGCGCGTCGTGCACGGCGGGCCGCCGCGGCCCGCCCTCCGCGCGCTGCTCGCGGCGCGCGGCGACGCGATCGACCGGGACGCGAGCGGGTTCGTCGCCGCCGATCGGGCCGCCTCGACGACGCCCCGCGACGTCACCGTGATCGACGGCGCGGTGGCGTCGCCGCCCACGGCGGCGGCGGGCGCGCGGGTGTGGCTCGCGCCGTTCGCCGCCGACCCGGCCGCGCCGTTCACCGTGGGCCGGCCCGTCGTGGAGCCGCTCGTCTGGCGCGTGGCGGCGAGCGACCCGCTGCTGCGCGGTGTGGACCTCTCGACGGCGTACGTCGCGCGGGGCTCGACGCTCGTCGCGCCCGGCGCCGAGGTGCTCGCGTCGGTGGAGGGCGAGGCCGTCGTCGCGCGCGGCGGCACGGCGGAGGCGCCGTGGCTCGCGTTCGGCCTCGACCCCGACGGGAGCGACCTCCCGCTGCGCGCGGCGCTCCCGCTGCTGCTCCGCAACGCCGTGCGCCGGTTCGGCGAGGCGCCGCTCGACCCGTTCCGCCCCTTCTACCGGGCCGACGAGCCCCTCGCGCCGCGCGTGGCGATGGGCCCGCTCGACGCGACGACGCGGCCGGTGCTCGCCCTGCGCGCGCCCGCGTTCGTCACGGTCGCCGGCGA
>JAEUHO010000453.1 GCA_016795345.1 Planctomycetia bacterium
GTACGATCACGCGCACCGGCGTGCGAGGCAGCGGTGCTGCGGGAGGTTCGGTCGCGGAGGGAGTCGAGGGAGCGTCGGTGGCGGCGTCGGGCGTCGCCGCCGGATGGGAGGAGGGCGGACGCCCCGAGCCCGCGAGCGGCAGGTCGCCCGGACGCGCGGAGGGAGGAGTTGCCGGGCCCGGCGTGGACGACAAGGCGGAGGTCGGGACGTCGGACGACGGTCGGGTGGCCCACAACGCGAGGCCCGCTGCGCCGCAGAGGAGGAGGAGCAACAGCGCGAGCGAGCGGGCCTTGCGTCCCGGGGAGACCGAGCGTGACCCGGAGGGAGAGCCCGCGCCTGACCCCGACGTGGCCATGGGGACATGGTGCCACGCCTACGCGGCGTAGGTGGTGGGGTCGGGGAGCTTCGCCTCGGCGAAGCCCTTCTTGCGGAGGAGGCAGGCGTCGCAGCGGCCGCAGTGGACGGGCGCCGCGGCCGTGCCGAGCGGGTCGTAGCAGGAGAGCGTCGCGGCGACCGGCACGCCGAACGCGACGGCCATCGCCGCGATCTCGGCCTTGCTGGCGCGGAGGAGCGGCGCGCGGAGCTCGAACGGATGGCCCTCGACGCCGCGCTTCGTGCCACGGAGCGCGACCTCGCGCATCGCGTCGAGGAACTCGGGACGGCAGTCGGGATAGCCGGAGTAGTCGAGCGCGTTGACGCCGAGGTAGACGACGTCGGCCTCGAGCACCTCGGCGGCGCCGATGGCGATGGCGAGGAAGACCGTGTTGCGCGCGGGGACGTAGGTGGAGGGGATGCCGTGGCCGATCTCGTCGGCGGAGCGGGCCTTGGGGACCGGGATCGTGTCGCTCGTGAGCGCGCTGCCGCCGAGCGCGCGGAGGTCGACCGCGACGACGCGGTGGCTCGCGGCGCCGAGCGCCTGCGCGACGCGCGCGGCGACGTCGAGCTCGACGCGGTGGCGCTGGCCGTAGTCGAAGGAGAGCGCGTGGGCCTCGAAGCCGTCGCGACGCGCGATGGCGAGGCAGGTCGCGGAGTCGAGGCCGCCGGAGAGGAGGACGATCGCGCGCGGCATCAGCCCGCTCCCAGGTACGCGGCCTTGACCTGCGGGTCCTCGAGGAGGCGCTTCGCGTCGTCGGCGAGGACGATCTCGCCGGTCTCGAGGACGTAGCCGCGGTGGGCCGTCGAGAGCGCGAGGTGGGCGTTCTGCTCGACGAGGAGGATGGTGACGCCCTCGTCGCGGTTGATGCGCACGATCTCGCGGAAGATCTCCTGCACGAGGAGCGGCGCGAGGCCGAGGCTCGGCTCGTCGAGGAGGAGGAGGCGCGGGCGCACCATGAGCGCGCGGCCGATCGCGAGCATCTGCTGCTCGCCGCCGGACAGCGTGCCGCCGGGCTGCGCGATGCGCTCGGAGAGGCGCGGGAAGAGGGCGAGGACGCGCTCGAGACGCGTGGCGACCTCGGCGTGGCCGCGGACGGTGTAGGCGCCGAGCTCGAGGTTCTCGCGGACCGTGAGCGCCGTGAAGATGCGGCGGCCCTCGGGGACGTGGCAGAGGCCGCGGCGCACGA
This sequence comes from Planctomycetia bacterium, assembly GCA_016795345.1. Taxonomy (GTDB): domain Bacteria; phylum Planctomycetota; class PLA2; order PLA2; family JAEUHO01; genus JAEUHO01. Next base: position 1,563 of record JAEUHO010000453.1, read on the forward strand.
GGCGGTGGCTCGGCACGCCGCCGATGGACGTGCCCTCGAAGAGGATGCGGCCCGCGCGCGGCGCGACCATCCCCGAGACCGCGCGGAGGGTCGTCGTCTTGCCGGCGCCGTTGGCCCCGACGAGCGTGACGATCTCGCCCGCCTTCACCTCGAGCGTGACGCCGTGGAGGGCCTCCACGGCCCCGTAGGCGACGACGAGGTCCTCGACGACGAGCATCAGGCCGCTCCCGGGGCGGGGCTGACGGCGCCGTGCGCGGCGCCGAGGTAGGCCTCGATCACGCGGGGATGGCGGCGGACCTCGTCGGGCGTCCCCGACGCGATGGGCTCGCCGTGGTCGAGGACGTAGATGCGCTCGGAGAGCCCCATGACGAACTTCATGTCGTGCTCGATGAGCAGCACCGCGATGCCGCGCTCGTCACGGATGCGGCGCACGAGCGCGGCGAGCGCGACCTTCTCGGACGGGTTCATGCCCGCGGCGGGCTCGTCGAGGAGGAGCACCTTGGGCTCGAGCATGAGCGCGCGGGCGATCTCGAGGCGGCGCTGCGCGCCGTAGGACAGCTCGCGCGCCAGCGACCGCTCGGCGGACGCGAGGTCCACGAGCGCGAGGAGCTCGCGGGCCTGCGCGGCGAGCCGCGCCTCGGCCTGGCGGAAGCGGCGGCCGCGGAAGACCGCGGTCCAGAGGCCGTACCCCGCGCGGAACGTCGCGGGCGTGCGGACGTTGTCGAGGACGGTCATCTCCTTGAAGAGGCGGATGTTCTGGAACGTCCGCCCGACGCCCGCCTGCGCGACCTTCCACGCCGGCCAGCCCGCGACGCTGCGGCCCGCGAGGCGCACGTCGCCCTCGGTCGGCGAGTCCGCGCCGGTCAGGCAGTTGAAGCAGGTCGTCTTGCCGGCGCCGTTCGGGCCGATGAGCGCGACGATCTCCCCCGCCTTGAGGCAGAGGTCGACGCCCTGGACGGCCTTGAGCCCGCCGAACCGCTTGCAGAGCGCAACGGCCTCGAGGAGGGTCGTCATCGCACGCCGCCCTTCGCCGGGCGGCGACGGAAGAAGTCGGAGAGCTCGCGGTTGCCCAGGATGCCGTTCGGGCGCAGCAGCATCACGAGGATCAGGACGAGCGCGTACTCGACCTGCATCCAGCGCTTCGCGTCCTCGCCGAACACGCCCGCGAGGAGCAGGCGCTCGATGCCGACGAGCACCACGGCCGACAGCACGGTGCCGGTGAGCGACCCGAGGCCGCCGAGCACCACGATCAGCAGGATCTTGATGCCGACGAGCATGTCGAAGTTGGCGGGCGCGATGGAGCCGGAATAGTGGGCGTAGAACCAGCCCGCGAGGCCCGCGAACGCGGCCCCCAGCACGAACGCGCGTACCGTGTAGCGCGTGACGGGCACGCCGAGCAGCTCGCTCGCGATCTCGTCCTCGCGCACGGCGACGACGGCGCGGCCGTGGGCCGAGCGCACGACGTTGCGCAGCACCACGAGCGTCAGCCCGAGCATCACGACGCCGACGCCGAGGAACAGCGCGCGGAAGTCGCCGACCTCCTCGAGCCCGCGGGGCCGCATGAGGAGGCGCGGGACGTTCAGCTCGAGGCTGCCGCCGAGCGCCGGCGTGTTCTGGATGACGATCCGGACGATCTCGCCGAACGCCAGCGTCGCGATGGCGAGGTAGTCGCCGCGCAGCCGCAGGCACGGCACGCCGACGAGCAGGCCCGCCGCCGCCGCGAACAGCACCGCCACGGCCGCCGAGAGCAGGAAGACGCCGAGCGCGCCGGGCGTCCCCGCCTCGACGGCCGGCATCACCGTGGCGCACCAGCCGGCGGCGTAGGCCCCCACCGCGAAGAAGCCGTGGTGGCCGAGCGAGAACATCCCGCCGAAGCCCGTGACCATGTTGAGCGACGCGGCCAGCGTCGCGTACAGCACCACCCCGACGGCCACCTCGCCGAGCCAGAGGAACGAGAACTGGAACTCGCTGGCGAGCGTCAGCACGGTCAGATCTTCTCCCGGTACGGACGGCCGAGCAGGCCCGTCGGCTTCGAGAGGAGCACCGCGACCAGCAGCACGAACGCGAGCGCGTCCTTCCACTCGGTCGAGACGTACGCCGCGAACAGGTTCTCCGACACGCCCAGGAACAGCCCGCCCACCACCGCGCCCGGGATCGACCCGATGCCGCCGACCACCGCGGCGATGAACGCCTTGAGGCCCGGCATGAAGCCCGACAACGGGTCGACCTGCCCGTACTTGGCGCAGAACGCCACGCCACCGAGCCCCGCGAGGAACGCGCCGAGGAAGAACGTCGCCGCGATCACGCGGTTGACGTTCACCCCCATGAGCCGCGCGGCGGCGTGGTCCTCGCTGACGGCGCGCATCGCCTTGCCCGTCTTCGTCCGCTGCACGAGGAACCAGAGCACGAGCGTCGAGAGCCCGAGCATCAGCACGATGGAGCGGTCCACCAGCGCGGGCGACAGCTCGCCCTTCCGGAACACCTGCGGCCCGGGGAGCGCCTCGAGGCGCTGCAGGTTCGCCGGCGTCAGGCGCTGGCCCTTCGCGACCACCAGCTTCTCGCGGTCCACGCTCTCGCCGCTGGGCGACTTGAACGTGCGGATCTCGTAGTAGTTGCCGTCCGCCGGGCTCGGCACGTCGGCCGCCGCCGCCCACAGCCGCGGCGCCGGCCACGGCCGCTGCGTCGGGCCGATGGGCGGCCACTGCCGCGCGAGGTTCTGGAGGAGCAGCGAGAGCCCGACCGCCGTCAGGAGCGCCGCGATGCGGCCGGCCTTGCGGATCGGGCGGTAACACAGCGCCTCGGCGAGCAGCGCGAGCAGCGCCGCCGCGAGCGCGCCCGCCACGAGGGCCACCGCGTACGACGCCACGAGCGGCCACGGCTGCGGCCACGCCAGCTTCTCGATCCCGGCGTCGCGCAGCACGAAGTAGCCCGCGAACGCGCCGACCATGAAGAACTCGCCGTGGGCGAAGTTGATCAGGCGGATCACGCCGTAGACCATCGTGTAGCCGAGCGCCACGAACGCGTAGATGGCGCCCTGGGCCGTGCCGATGGCCAGGTAGTCGAGCAGCGTGCCGTCGCCCCCGACGTCGCCCGCGAACATGCGGGCGACGACGTAGCCGAGGGCGAGGGCGGGGAGCGCCCGCGCGAGGTTCCGCAGGCGCAGGGTCACGGGCGGGCCTTACTCCGGCAGGATCTTCTCGACGAACTGGAAGTTGCCGGCCGCCTGCACGATCACCACCGCCTTGCGCGGCGTGCGATCGGGGCCGATGACGATCTTGCCGGTGACGCCGGTGAACTCGAGCCCCCGCAGCGCGGCCGCCAGCTGCTTGCCGGTCGGCGTCGCGCCGCCGTTCGCCGCCATCGCCTTCTTCGCCGCCTCGTACACCGCGTACATCGCGTCGTAGCCCAGCGCGGCCATGGCGCCCGGGTCGGCGCCCGCGTACGCCTCCTGGTACTTCGTGACGAAGCCCTGCACGAGCGGGTCGGTGTCCGACGCGACGAAGTGGCTCGTGAAGTAGACCTTGATGTCGGTCTCGCCCGCCAGCGGCAGCAGGTCGGGCGAGTCGAGCCCGTCGCCGCCGATCACCGGCACGCCCTTCCACGCGTCCTTGCCCAGCTTGATCATCGGGCCGGCCTGCGGGTAGTAGCCCGAGATGAGGATCACCTCCGGCTTGAGCCCGCCGACCTTCTGCACCAGCGTCGTGTAGTCCTTGTCGGCCGACGTGTAGTACTCGGTCACGACCGTCCCGCCGAGCGCCACGAACTCCTTCTCGAACTGCGCCGCGAGGCCGACGCTGTACGCCTGGCCCTTGTCGACGAGCGCGACGGCCTTCTTCGCCTTCAGCGTCTTCGTCGCGAACCGGCCGAGCATCGTGCCCTGGAACGAGTCCTGGAAGCACACGCGGAACACGTCCTCGCCGTACTTCTCGACCTCCGACGTCAGCTTGTCGTTCGTCGAGGCCGGCGTCAGGATCGGGACCCCCGCCTCCTTGCACACGATCGCCGCCTGCATCGTGTTCGACGACGCCACCGACCCGACCACGATCGCCGCGCGGTTGTTCTCGATCAGCGTCTTCGTCGCCGGGCCGACCTGCTCGCGCTTGCTCTGCTCGTCCGCGAGGATCAGCTTGAACGCGACCGACGGGTCCTTCTTGGCGATCTCCGCCTCGGCGATCTTGATCCCGTTCCACGACTCCTCGCCGAACGTGGCGTTGTCGCCCGACATCGGCAGCACCACGCCGACCACCACCGGGTCGCCGCCGGCGCGGCCCTCCGGGACGGCGCCGAACAGGGCCGCCGCCACGAGGACGGCGAGGCGGAAGGACGGGAGCAGGCGTCGCATGGGGGTCCTCCGGGGGGCGCGCGGATGGTACGGGCGTCGGATCACAGCGGCAAGCGACCCGGACGGCCCCGGGACCCCTCTATACTCCCGCCCGTCCCCCCGGAGCCGCCCATGGGTCGCCTGTCCCTCGCCGCCGTCCTCCCCGCCGCCTTCGCCGCCGCCCTCCTCGCCGCCTGCGACGCCGGCCCCAAGACCGCCGACCCGGGCGTCCTCCCCCGCCTCGCGATCCTCTCGCCCCGCATGGACCAGGTGATCCAGGTCCCCGAGGGCAAGGACCCGACCCTCGACGCGAGCCCCGCGGCCCTCGCCAAGCTCAAGACCGACGAGGAGCGCGCGGAGCGCAAGGCCAAGGCCTTCCCCGTCCAGGTCTTCTTCGACCTCCAGAACTACACGATCGGCAAGGTCGAGGACGGCGGCGACGGCCAGCACGTCCACCTCATCGTCGACAACGAGCCCTACCTCGCCATCTACGACGTCCGCACCGGCATCGACCTCCCCGCGAAGGCCATGACGCCCGGCACCCACGTGATCCGCGCGTTCCCCTCGGCCGGCCCGAAGGACGCGAAGGGCGCGCTCCACCACGAGTCGCGCAAGAACCCCGGCGCCTTCGCCTGGGTCCGCTTCCACGTCGGCGCCCCGGGCGGCGCCCTCGAGCGCTTCGACGGCTCGCAGCCGCTCCTCACGTTCAGCCGCCCCAAGGGCGAGTACAAGATCGGCGCCCCCGAGCACACGAAGTTCCTCGTCGACTGGTACGTGACGAACGCGCCGCTGGCGAAGGGCAAGTTCGGCGTCCGCGCCACGCTCGACGGCAAGCCGCTCGGCGACGGCGTCTTCACCACCTGGGAGCGGTACGTCCTCCCGACGCCGCCCGAGGCCGGCGAGCACACCCTCGGCCTCGAGCTGCTCGACGCCGACGGCAAGCCCGTCGAGGGCCCGTTCAACAAGACCGAGCGCAAGTTCAAGGTCGTCAGCGGCAACTGACGCGCAGCCAGGGTCCGGGACCGCGAGGCCCGCCGGCCGTCGGCCTGGAGGCGGGCGGGCCTCGCGTCCCGGAACCCTCGACCGCGCGAACCGCGGTGACGCGGAACGCGCGCGTCGAAGGAAGCCTCGGCGCGGGCGGGCGCAAGGCCCGCTCCCACGAAGGACGCACGCCAGATGTGATGGGGGATGCATCTGCGGGATCCAAGCGCTTCTCGATTCGGGCCGCGACGCGCGCGACGCGCGAGCACCGCGGGCCTCGAGGATCGACGCCGGAACCGGTAGGGCGCGGGCCTTGTGCCCGCCCGCCGGTCGCGCCGATGAACGAACAACGCGGTGGCCCGTCCCGCGGCGAACCGCGACCCGCTCGACCGCGAGGCCCGCTACGCCGTCGCCGACGGCGGCGTGCCGCCGGGCTTCGGGATCGCGCGCTCGAAGATCACCTCGAGGGGCGCGTAGCCGAGGGAGGCCCAGAAGGCCTCGGCCTCCGCGTTCTTGACGACGACCTGCAGGCGGATCGTCTCGGCGCCCTTGCCGACGAGGAGGTCCACCATGCGCGACGCGAGGCGACGGCCCGCGCCGCGGCGCCGGCGCGCGGGGATGACGTAGCAGTCGGTGATCTGGCCGAGCTTGCCGGGCACCTGGAAGCCGTTGCCCGGCGTGACCTTGCCCGCCGCGAAGCCGATGGGCACGCGGCCGTCCTCGGCGACGAGCACGACCTCGTCGGGGTCGTCGACGCGCTGCGCGAAGCTGCCCGCGGCGCTCTCGCGCGCGTCGGGGTGCGGCGTGAGGCGCGGGTCGAACTTCGCGTTCTCCTCGAGCATCGCGCTCCAGAGGAGCAACAGGCTCGGGACGTCGCCGCGGCGCGCGGTGCGGATCGGGATGGCGTCCATCAGTGCGTCGCTCCCGGGCGCTCGAGCTGGTGGAACAGCGGCTCGAAGCCGCTCGCCGCGAGCAGGCCGACGCTCCCGTCGTTCTTGACGGGCGCCTTCGCGCGGAGCACGTCGATGCCGCGCGCGACGAGCGCGTCCACGAGGTGGGCGAGCAGCGTGCGGCCGAGGCCGCGGTCGCGGCGGTCGCCGGCGACGAACGCCTCGACGACCTCGCCGACGCGCTGCGCCTTCCAGACCGGCGGCCACACCGACACGCGGCCGGTGATGTAGCCGACGATCGGCACCTCCTCGCCGGCGGGGACCATCCCGAGCGGGTCCTCCACGACGAGGGTGATGCGGCCCTCCTCGCCCCACCACGACGTCACGGCGGTGGTGAGGCGTTCGCGCGCGTCGGGCATCAGCTTGAGCCGCGGCTCGAGCCGCGCCGTCTCGGCGAGGTACCACAGGCGCAGCTCGGCGAGCCGGGGCAGGTCGCCGCGCCGGAGCGGACGGACGTGGGCGGCGGACTGCGGCATGAGACCCCGGGACGGGGGCCGGCGGACCGTCCGACGCCCCCCGTCCGCAGAGCCTACCCGGGGGCGGTCCTCCGAGGGGAGGGGGCAGTTCGGAACCCCCCGGTCGGTGGTACGCGAGGCCCGGCCCGACCCCGACCCCCGTTGACCCGGAAGCCCCGGGGGAATACGGTGGGGTTTTCGTCTCGGATCGTCCTGGGAGCGACCCGTCCATGCGCACGCGCCACGTCCTCGTCCTGATCGCCGGCCTCGCGGCCGCCCCGCTCGCCGGCTGCAGCTCGGCGAACGCCGTCCCGAGCGCGGCGGTCGGCAAGTCCGAGGTGCCCGACTGCGTGAAGCGCTACACGGGCGCCGACTGCGGCTGCGCGCAGACCGGCCTCGGCGCCGGCACGCTCGTCGCGGGCGCCAACAAGACGGTGGCCGGCATGACGAAGGGCGCCGTGACCGGCATGGGCCAGGGCGTCACGTCCTTCTGCAACCCCGTCGCGAACGTGCTGTACGCGCCGTTCGGCCTCGTCACGGGCGCCTTCACGGGCGTCACGGACGGCGTCGGCCACGTCCCGGCCGTGCAGGACTGCCACGTCCACTTCGGGCAGTCGCTCGGTTATGCGTGGTGGCGCGACTACCGCGTCGGCACGCAGAACGCGCAGGTGCCCGAGCACCGCTACCGCGCGGCCAATGGCAGCGACGGCGAGTGGAACGGCGGTTCGTACTGGCCGGGCGGGCCGAAGTAGCCGATCGACCGCGACCGGCGGGGCGTGCCCCGCCGACGCACGGCCTCGGCGAGGGAGCGGCCTCGGCTCCCACCGGAGGGTCCATGCGCGCGCGTCTCGCCGTCCTCGCCCTCGCCACGGGCCTCGCGTGCGGGGGCTGCGCCCGCGTCGCGGCCGTCGCGACCCACGAGCCCGCGCCGTCGGCGGCCGACGTGCGGGCCAGGTTCGCGGCGTTCGCCGAGGCGCGCGGGACCGAGTCGCTGCAGGTCCTCGTGCTGTCGGGCGGCGGCCAGAACGGCGCGTTCGGCGTCGGCGTGCTGCGCGGCTGGCGCGCGGCGGGCCGCCCCGCGTTCGACGTGGTGACGGGGATCAGCACCGGCGCGCTCCAGGCCACCCACGCGTTCCTCGGCACCCCCGCCGACGACGACGCCCTCGAGCGCGTCTACACGACGACGACGAGCGACCGCATCCTGTGCCCGAAGGCGCCGCTCGCCGCCGCGTTCGGGACGTCGCTCGCCGACTTCCGCCCGCTGCGCGCGTTCCTCGCCGAGCTCTTCGACGACGCCACGATCGACCGCGTCGCCGAGGCGTCGAAGGACGCCCGGCGCCTCCTCCTCGTCGGCACCGCGAACCTCGCGACCGGCCGCATGACGGTCTGGGACCTCGGCGCGATCGCGGCGCAGCGCAAGTACGACCTCTACCGCACGGTGCTGCTCGCGGCGGCGAGCCCGCCGGTGCTCGCGGAGCCCGTCTCCATCGGCGGCGTGCTCCACGCCGACGGCGCGACCATCGGCAACGTGTTCGTGCCGAACGCCGAGACCCACCTCACGGGCGCCGCCCTCGAGCGCTTCCGCGCGCTCGCGCGCGCGCGCCACGACCGCGGCGGCGAGGGCGGCAGCACGTTCCACGTCGTCTACAACGGCCTCGTCGCGCCCGCGCCGGCGCCGGTGACGCTCGGCCTGCTCCCCGTCGCGACGCGGTCCCTCGGCATCCTCGTCGGCGCGGCGGGCCACGGCAGCCTCTGGTACCTCTACGGCCTCATGCACGGCCGCGGCCACGCCTTCCGCTACGTCGGGATCCCCGAGCGGATGCGCCCCGAGGCCGACGACCCGTTCGCCTTCGACCCCGTGAGGATGCGGGCGCTGTACGACGCGGGCGTCGCGCTCGGCCGCGACCCGTCGGCGTGGGCGTCGCAGCCGCCGCCGCTCGAGGAGGACCTCGCGGCGCCCGGTCCGCCCACGACCGCGCCCGCGGTCACGCCCTCGCCGACACGCTGACGTCGCGCCGCGGACGACGACCCTCGGGACCGCGAGGCCCGCCGGCCGCCGGGCCTCGCGGTCCCGGGCACCCGACCGCGCGTCACCAGCCGAAGACGACGCGGAACCCGCCCCACCGGCCGCGGTAGTACGTCGAGGTCCGCACGCCGCCGGTCGCGGGCGCGCGGTGGGTCGGGTACGGGTAGGCGTAGGGGTAGACCGGCCCGTACCACCACGGCGACGGCGTCGTCTCGGGCTCCTGCGCGGGCGGCGCGCGCAGGTCCTGCTCGATGCGGTCGTGGATCTCCTTGATGCGCGGGTTCTCGGGGTCGAGGACCTGCGCCGCGCGGAGGTAGTCGCGCGCGCGGTCGAACCGGCGGCCCTGGCGGTGGAGCTCCGCGAGGTCGAGGTGGGTCGCGACGAGGAGCGCGAACGCGTCGCGGTCGCGCGCCTCGACGTCGGGGCGCTGCGCGCCCGCGACCGTCAGCGCGATCGCGAGCTGGCGCCGCGCCTCGCGCAGCCGCGCCTCCGCGGTCTCGAGGGCCTTCTGCGCCGTGGCGGCGGCGAGGTTCGGGTCGGCGACGCGCGCGCGCTCCTTCGCGGCGGTGTCGAGGGCCTGGTCGGCGCGCAGGAGCGACGACGCGAACGTGGCGGCCGCCGCGTTGGCGGCCGCGGTCGCGCGCGCGGCGTCCTCGGCGGCGCGGCGGGCGCGGTCGCGCTCGACGACCTTGGACGCGAGCGCGAGCAGGCCCGAGGCGCGCTCCGCGATCGGCGAGCCCGCGGGCGCCGTGGCGAGCACCTCCTGGATGCGCGGGAGCGCGAGGTCGCTGCGCCCGCGCTTCACCTCGCCCTCCGCGGCGAGCAGCGCGGCCTCGGCGCGCTGCGTGGCGATCGCGGCGAGGCCCGCGTCGCGGTCCGGCGCCAACGCGGGGTCCATGGCGGCCGCGCGGCGATAGCGGGTCTCGGCCTCGCCGAGGAGGCCGCGGTCGCGCGCGAACTGTGCGAGCGCGAGCTGGCCCTTCGGGTCCTTCGGGTCGGTGCGCGCGATCGCGAGGCCGTAGAGGTTCGCCGGGTCGAGGCGGTCGTACGGCAGCTCGACGGTGCCGCGGCCCGCGCCGATGGCGAAGCTGAAGCGGACCCGGCCGGTCCCGGGCGCGTCGCCGGGCAGGAGGACGACGTTGGTGGCGTCGTACCGCGTGCCCGAGCGCAGCACGACCTCCTCGCCGCGCGCCGCCGGCGCGAGGGCGACGGCGACGACCGCCGCGAACAGGGCGAAACGGGCGGCGTTCATGACAGGGCTCCGCGGCACCCCCGATAGCATAGGAACGCCGACGGGGCCGGAAGGCCTCGCCGGGGTGGCCCCCCGGACGGCGCCGCCCCGCCCCCGTCGCGTCCCCCCCACCGGTCGCCCCCATGCCCTTCGCCACGATCCCCGAGCTGCTCGACGAACTCCGCGCGGGACGGATGGTGATCCTCGTGGACGACCCGGACCGCGAGAACGAGGGCGACCTCGTGATCGCCGCCGAGAAGATCACGCCCGAGGCGATGAACTTCATCATCCGCCACACGAGCGGCATCGTGTGCCTCGCGCTGACGGGCGAGAAGGCGGACGCGCTCCACCTCCCGCTCCAGGTCGCGACGAACACCTCGCGGCGCGGCACCCAGTTCACGGTGAGCATCGAGGCCACCGAGGGCGTGACGACCGGCGTGTCGGCCGCCGACCGCACGACGACGGTGCGCGCCGCGGTCCGCGAGGGCGCCCGCCCCGAGGACCTCGCGCGCCCCGGCCACGTCTACCCGATCCGCGCCGCGGACGGCGGCGTGCTCCGCCGCGCCGGCCACACCGAGGGCTCCACCGACCTCTGCCGCCTCGCGGGCCTCAAGCCGTACGCGGTCATCAGCGAGGTCATGAACGACGACGGCACCATGTCGCGCGTGCCGGACCTCGAGGTCTTCGCGACGCGGCACGGCCTCAAGATGGGCGCGATCCGCGACCTCATCGAGTGGCGCCGCCACAGCGAGCGCCTCGTGCGCCGCGAGGAGACGGTGAAGCTGCCGACGCCGTGGGGCGTCTTCGACCTCCACGCCTACTCGAGCGCCACCGACCCCGAGCCCCACCTCGCGCTCTCCATGGGCATCCCGACGCCGCCCGCCGACGGCCGCGGCAACCCGCCCCTCGAGACGCCGACGCTCGTCCGCGCGCACAGCGAGTGCCTCACCGGCGACGTCTTCCACTCGCAGCGCTGCGACTGCGGCCCGCAGCTCGAGGCGGCGCTCCAGCGCATCGCCGCCGAGGGCCACGGCGTGGTGCTCTACATGCGCCAGGAGGGCCGCGGCATCGGCCTCCTCGCGAAGATCCGCGCGTACAAGCTCCAGGAGGGCGGCCTCGACACGGTGGAGGCCAACGAGGCCCTCGGCTTCAAGGCCGACCACCGCGACTACGGCATCGGCGCGCAGATCCTCTTCGACCTCGGCGTGCGCCGCCTGCGGCTGCTGACGAACAACCCGACGAAGTACCACGGCATGGCCGGCTACGGCCTCGAGATCGTCGAGCGCGTCCCGATCGAGACGACGGTCTACCCGAGCAACGAGGCCTACCTGCGCACGAAGGTGGACAAGATGGGCCACCTCCTCTCGCTGCCCAAGGCCGACGGCACCCGCGGCCCGCGCTGACGGACGTCAGCGACGGATCCGCGACAGCGCGGCGTCCACCGCGGCCTTGAGCTCCGGGGTCGCGTCGGGCTCCGCCTTGATCGCGACGAGCGCGGGCACGGCCGCCTTGGCCGGCGGGCCGATGGCGCCGAGCGTCGCGACGGCCTCGACGCGGTGCCCGGACGAGGCCGCCGTCGCGACCTCGACGACCGTCGGCACCATCGGCGCGGCCGCCGCGCCGTACGCGGCGAGCACCCGGAGCGAGGCGGACGCGCCGTCGTCCTGGCACTCGGCGCCGCGCTTCAGGTGCGGCAGGAGGTGCTCGAGGACCGGCGCGACGAGCGACGGATGGATCGACCCCAGGACCGTCGCGGCGGCGTCGCGGACCGGCGCGTCGGCATGGTCGAGGGCCTCGGCCGTCATCGCGAGGGCGTCCGGGCTCCAGTCCGCGAGGCTCCCGGCCAGGCGCACCGCCCAGACGCGGTCCGCGGGCGCCACCGGGGCCTCGAACACCTCCCGGGCGCGCGCGACGGCGACCGCCACCGGCGGGTGGACGGCGTCGGCCGGGACCACGGGGCGGACGCGCTCGACCCCGGCCTTGCGCGCGAGCACGTCGAGATACATGCCGCCCGTGGAGCGCGCCAACACGGCGAGCAGGTCCTTCGGTGCGTCGTCGCCGATGCCGACGGTGTGCACGACCGCCCCGACCGGCTGGTTCCAGAGCCGCACGAGGGACACGAGGGACTCGTCGTCCTGGAAACGCCCGCGGGTCGGCGTGCCGTCCGACAGCAGGATCACCGTGTCGGGGAGGTCGAGGAACCGCGTCGAGGAACCGCCGGGACCGTACAGGTCGTCGAACCCGAGGCGCAGGCCGTCCCAGACGTTCGTGAGCCAGCCCGTCTTCTGCTGGAGGACCCACGCGATCGCGGAGGCGCGGGTCCCCCCGCTCGCGACGAGCGGCCGCGCGGCCATCCGGCGCGCCTTGTCGGAGAAGACGATGATCGAGAACCGCGCGCCGTCGGGCAGGCCGCGGATCGCGCGGACCGTCTCCGCCTTGGCGACGCCCGTCCGGGTCGCGGGCAGCCTCAGCTCGGCGCGCAGCTCGCGATTCCGCGCGTCGTCGAGGTCGAGGTCGTCGTTCATCGACCCGGACAGGTCCAGGACGAACGCGACGTTGGTCGACTCGATCGGCAGCGAGAAGAACGTCTCGACGGTGAGGGGGGCTTCGCGTTCCTGCGGCGGCGGCGGGGTCCACGTGCCCTCGCGCACCTCGTCGCCGTGCGCCTTCCACCAGTCGCCCCACGCCTTCGGCGCGTCGGGGAAGCCGACGCCGACGAGGGACCGCAGCAGCGAGTCGATGCTGCGCGCGACCTCGCCGTCCTCGCGCTGCACCGCCTCCACGAGCACCGGCACCGCGTGGTCGATCGGCGCGCGCGCGATGCCGAGGCAGGCCGCGAGCCGGACCTGCCACGCCTTGTCGCGCGTCGCCGCCGCCAGCGCGTCGAAGACCGTTCGGTCGATGACCGCCGGCGCGAGGGCCTTCGCGGCGAGCGCGCGCCCCATGGGGTCGGAGCCCGCGAGGAGCTTCGCGAGCACGGGGGCGCTCCGGCGCCGCGTCGGGCCCGCGAGCCCGCGCACGTACCACTGCTTCACGAGCAGGTCGGACTCCGTCCTCGCACCCTGCTCCACGGCGGCGACGGCGCCGTCGGACTGGAACTGCCCGAAGGTCTCGCCCGCGAACACGCTGATGGAGAGCAGCGCGCGCAGGCGGAGCGCGCGGGCCTTCCAGTCGGTCTCCACGCGCGCGAGGTACTGCTTCGCGAGGTCGTAGAACTCCCGGCTGCCCGAGTCCTGGGCCTGCTCCCAGTACCGCAGCGCCTCGTCGTACCGGACGTCGAGCTGGTCGAGGAGCTTCGCCTCCTTCTCCATCTCCTTCACGTTCTTGCGGATCAGGTCCTCGAGCGGCTGGATGCTCGCCGCGGAGTCCGCCTCGCCGAGGAGCTTCACCCCCTCGACACGGTCCTTGAGCGACGCGGAGCGGAGCAGCTCGCGGCCCCTCGCGAGCCGAGGGTCCTCGGCGCGCGCGACGCCCGCGCACAGGAACACGACGGCGACGATCGAGGCCATGCGACCGACGACACGCCCCGGAACCCGCCCGACGATCCGATCCATCGACGCACCTCGCGATTCGCGACGCCAAGCGTGACGGACCCGTTCCGTCCGACGCAGCGGGGCCCCCCCCCCGCATCACCGCGTCGGATGGTACCCAGCCGCCGAGGGAACTTCAGGTCCACGCGACCCGCCCTCGGGTCCCGCGTGCGCGCCCCCCCCTCCCGGGACGCGAGGCCCGGCCCCGGTACGCGAGGCCCGGCCCGCGTCAGGCGTGACCGGTCGGGCGGACGTGGACGCGTTCGCCGTGCAGCAGCGCCGGGCAGCCCTTCGCCAGCGCGACGGCCGCGTTCATGTCGGGCGCCTCGACCACGAACCAGCCCGTGAGCACGTCCATGGTCTGGCTCGAGAGCGCGGTGTCGATCGCGCCGCCGTGTTTGCCCGTCAGCACCGTGATGGGGCCGCCGACCGCGTTGCCGCCCACGAAGGCGTGTTTCGCCTTCAGGTCCTCGACGTACGCGCCGTAGAGCGCGAGGAGCTCCTCCTGCCGCGGCTTCGGCAGCCGCGCCCACGCGTGGTCGTCTTCGTACATGAGGATCGCGAATCGCGGCATCGAGGGGCTCCCGCCGCCGATCCTGCCACACCCCGAGGGTGGGCCGCGCGACGACTCCGCGTGGAGTCACGCCTCGAACAACGTGCGAGGGAGCCCGCTCTGCCGGATGATCGACCAGGTCGTGTTTCGCAACCCTCCCTGCTGCGCTCGCGCGGACCTGGCTGCGGCGAGGCGTGCTCGCCGATCTGCGCCTCGATGGGTCAGGAACCCACCTCCGGCGCATCTCGGCTCCGCTGCCTGGCCTCGCCAACGGTCCGCTCGCGCTCGCTACGGGCAGTTTCGAAACACGACCTAGCGCGTTCCCAACCTCAACTCACGATGATCGGGCACGGGAACCGTGGTTGTCCCCTGTGGGGTACGGCGCTGCATGACGACGTGACTGCCCCGCCGGCGAACCTCGAGAAACCCCTCGAGTTCGAGGATCCTGCAGACCTCCCGGCCCGAGAGGACGCGGAGCCTACCCAACCTTGGCCTCGAACCGCGTGATGAAGACCTCCGAGTGTGCCCGGCGCGCGACCTCTTCCGGGTCTGCGCACTCGAGGAACAACTCGACGGCCTCCCGCAGGTTGGCCGTGGTCTCCTCCACGGTGCGCCCCTGACTCGCGACGTCGAGCTCCGGGCACAGCCCGACGAAGCCGTCGCCTTCTCGCTCGACGATGGCCGTGTACATGCGTCGGATCACCACAGAGGCTCCAAGGACCCGGTCCGGGTCTCCCTAGTCTAGCCCAAACACGCGGGGACGGGATTGGGGCCTCGCGCGGTCCCAGCCGCGCACATTCCTCGTGCGCGGGCCGGCCCAGCCCACCGTCGACGCCCGACCCAGGACCCGGCCCGGTGACGGCATCGGGCGAGACGCCCCACGAAACCCGCCCCCGCGCGGGCCTCGCGTCCCGCCCCCCCCGACCGGCCCAGGACACGGTCGTCCCAGGACACACCCGGCCCCGGACATGACACGCCTCGAGGGCGTCGCGCGCGCCGGACAGGGAAGGGGCCGCGTCGCCCTCGTGGACGACGCGGCCCCAGGGAACGGCGGCGTGCGCCGCGACGTCGGGCGCTACTGCGAGAAGTCGAGGTACGTGTAGGCGTCGAGCGCCTCCTTGTACTCGTCCACGATCGACTGGGCCTGCGCCTTCGTGAGCTTCTTCTCGCGGACCGCCGCGCGCGCCTGCGCCTCGACCGCCTTGGCGAGGTCGTCGGGCTCGTAGGAGAAGAGGCGTATGACGTCGCGCGCCCGGTCGCCGGGCTGCGTCGCGAGGATGCGGACCGCCTTGCCCGGCCCCACGGCGACGTGCGCCTCGTCCACGATGCCGAAGAGGTTGTGGTAGTCGCCGAGGACGTCCTGGTACGCCCCGATCATGAGGATCGCGACGTAGTAGGGCTTGCCGTCCTGCACGTGGAGGTCGAGGTGGTCCTTGACGTCGCGCAGGTCGACGAAGCGGTCCACCTCGCCGTCGCTGTCGCACGTGACGTCGCAGAGCGTCGCCGGGACCGTGGGCTCGTCGCCGAGCCGGTGGATCGGCACCACGGGGAACAGCTGGTCGAGGGCCCACGAGTCGGGGATCGACTGGAAGACCGAGAAGTTGGCGATGTACTTCGTGATCAGCTTCTTCTCGAGGTCCTCGAACTCCTCGGGGACGAAGCGGTCCTCCTTGGCGAAGCGGACCGCGGTGCGCGCGATCGCGTCGTAGAGGCGCTCGCCCAGCGCGCGCTCGCGCAGCGAGAGGTAGCCGAGGTCGAAGAGGCCGTAGAGCTCCTCGCGCTTCTCGAGCGCGTCGTGGTAGTACTCGCGGTGGTTCTTGCGGGTCATCCCCTCGAGGATGTCCTTCATCTCGCGCAGGACGTCGTGCACGTCCTGCGGCACCATGAGGTCGGCGGCCTCGGCGGGCGTGGCGTTCTGCCCGCGGACCTCGCAGACGAGCATGGCGTGGTACGCGACGAGCGCGCGGCCCGACTCGGACGCGATGGACGGCTCCGGGACGCCCTCGGCGCCGCAGATCTCGCGCACGATGTACACGACGTCGTTCGCGTACTCCTGCAGCGTGTAGTTCATCGACGCCTCGTACGTCGTCTTGCTGCCGTCGTAGTCGACGCCGAGGCCGCCGCCCACGTCGAGCACCTCGAGCGGCGCGCCGGCCGCGCGGAGCTTCGCGTAGACGCGCGCGCCCTCCTTCACCGCGGCCTTGATGCGCTTGATCTCGGGGATCTGGCTGCCGACGTGGAAGTGGACGAGGCGGAACGAGTTGAGGGCGTCGCCGCGCTTCAGGAGCTCGATGGCCTCGAGCACCTCCTGCGTGGTGAGGCCGAACTTGCTCGCCTGGCCGCCGGACTTCTCCCACTTGCCCGAGCCGCGGGCGTGGAGGCGGATGCGCATGCCGATCAGCGGCTGGACGCCCACCTCCTTGCTGACGCGGAGGATGAGCTCGATCTCCTGCGGCTTCTCGACGATGAGGAAGACGCGCTTCCCCATCTCGACGCCGCGCAGGGCCATGCGGACGTAGGGCGCGTCCTTGTAGCCGTTGCAGATGATGAGCGCGTCGGGCGAGAGCTTGTGCGAGAGGGCCACGGCGAGCTCGGCCTTGCTGCCGGCCTCGAGGCCCATGCCGCGGTCGCGGCCGGCCGCGACGAGCTCGTCGACGACCTCCTTCTTCTGGTTCACCTTGATCGGGAACACGCCGAGGTAGCGGTTGCCGTAGGAGTACTCGGCGATCGACTTCTCGAACGCGTCGAACAGCTCGTTCACGCGGTTCGTGAGGATCTGCGGGAAGCGCAGCAGCATCGGGAAGCGCATCTTGCGCTTGCGGAGCCGCGCGAGCAGGCCGTAGAGGTCGACGGCGCGGTCGTCGCGGTTCGGGCGGATCGTCAGCCGACCCTGCTCGTTGACGTCGAAGTAGCCCGCGCCCCAGTTGTCGATGCCGTACAGGCGAACAGCGTCACGGACGGTGAAGGACACGTCGGGCACCACCTCCACGCGCGGACGGGGAGCGTGGACGCCGCTCGAGGTCGCGCGAAGCGCGATTTATCGCACCGAGCGGGGGTCAGGTCAACGCGGCCCGGGGCGCCGGACCGGCCGGGCGCCGGGCGGAGGTCACTTCGGCGCGGGCGTCGGGGGCTTCGGCACGGGCGCCGACGCCTTCGGCGCCGGGGCGGGCAGGCCCGCCACGGTCGTCGGCCGGTACGGGTGGTCGCGCCGCGCGACGACCTCGACCTTGATCAGCCGGTCGCCGCGGACGATCCGCTCGACGACGTCCTGCCCCTCCACGATCCGCCCGAAGACGCTGTAGTCGCCCTCGAGGTGGGCGGACGTGCCCGTGGTGAGGAAGAACTGGCTGCCCTCGTCGTCGCGGCGGGCGTGCGCCATCGCGATCACGCCGCGGAACGGCCGGCGGCGGTTGGCCTCCGTCGGGATCGCGTAGCCGGGGCCGCCCTTGCCGACGCGGGGGTCGTCGGGCGTCGCCGAGAACGGGTCGCCGCCCTGGGCCATGAAGAACGGCACCACCCGGTGGAAGACGGTCCCGTCGTAGAACTTGGCGTCGGCGAGCCACACGAAGTTGGCGACGGTGTTCGGCGCGTCGTCCTCGAAGAGCTCCACGACGACGACGCCCTTCGACGTCTCGAGGCGGGCCCGCGGCAGCTTCGCCTGCTCGTCGCGCCGGCGGAACGAGAGCTCCTGCGCGAACGCCTCGGGGTAGCGCCGCGACGCGGCGGCCATGGCGACGGTGTCGTCGCCGACGGGGAACGCGCCGAGCACCGCGTCGAACAGCGGCGCCGCCTTGTCGAACTCGCCCGAGCGGTACCGCAGCACCGCCTCCGCGAGCCCCGTCGCGGGGTCGTCGGGCGAACGTCCCTTGCGCGCCTCGGCCAGCCGCGCGAACGTCCCGGCGTAGTCGCTCGGCTCGGTGTCGGCGGGCTCGATCCACTCGCCGATCTCGAGCTGGGCCAGCGACCACTGGGCCTCGGGCATCGTGGGGACCAACGCGAGGCCCGCCGCGAGCGCCGACTTCGCGCCCGCGGGGTCGCCGAGCTTGCCGAGCACCTCGCCCTTCGCGAGGTGGAGCACCGCGAGGTCGGGGCGCGCGGCGATCGCGCGGTCGAGCGGCGCGAGGATGGCCTCCTTGGTGCCGACGCCCGTCTGCAGCGCCTCGTTGAACAGCTTCACGAACGCCTGCCAGTGCCCGATGCGCTGCTTGTCGAGCGCGTCCTCGGCGCCGAGCGCCTTCCCGTCGAGCTCGACGGCGGCGCCGGCGGCCCAGCCGCCCTCGGGGGCCTGCAGCGTCGCGAACGTGTCGAGGGTAGCGAACGCGCTGCCCGGCGGCGCCGCGACGAGCACGTTCGGCTGGCGACGCGAGGCCGCGACGGCGAGCCGGAGCGGCGTCGTGTCGGTCGCGAGCCCGAGGTCGGCGAACGGGACCGCGAGCTCGGCGCTCCAGCGCCCGGGCTGCGACGCGTCCATCCCGCCGACGACCCGGTAGGCCGCGCGGCCGTCGCCCGCGACGCCGCGCGCCACGTACCGCGGGCCGCGCGCGTCCTGCGGCATGTACGCGAAGCCCGTCGCCGACGCGAGCGACGTCGCCCCCTCGGGCGCGACGAACCCGCGCACGCCGCACGCGAACCCCACGGGCTCCGTCACCTCGACGCCGACGAACAACCGCCCGCCCGACGCCGCCAGGGGCCCCGTCGTCCTCGGCGGGGTCTTGGGCCCCTCGTCTGCCCTCGGCGGGGCCTCGCCCGGCAGCTCGACGGAGCTCGCCCCCACCGCGTCCGTGAGCTTCCCGTCGAGCA
>JAEUHO010000484.1 GCA_016795345.1 Planctomycetia bacterium
CGAGGCGCGGCGCGCGGCGCGCGAGCACGCCCGCGACGTCGTCGCCGCGGAGGCCGGGCCGCGTGCCGTCGGCGACCGAGCGGACGCGGGCCTCGGCGAGGTACCCCGCGAGCAGCCGCGCGAGCAGCGGCGCGCGCGCCGCCTCGGGCACGTCCGCGCGCTCGAGGCCCTGGAAGCGGCCGTCGGGGTCCGTCGCGACGAAGCCGCCGGCGTCGGGGCCGAGGTCGGCGACCATGGCGGCGGCGCGGGCGCGCACGTCGTCGGCGTCGCGGGCGTAGAGCGCGAGGAGGCTGGGGAGCGCGGTGCCCTCGGGGCCGACGAGCCCCGCGTCGCGCAGCTGCGCGTCGGCGAGCGCGCGGAGCGTGGCGGCGTCGTCGCCGCGGGCGAGCCGCGCGCGGAACGCGGGGCCCGCCACCGCGCCGACCGCGACGGGCGGGGCCTCGGCCCGCGCGCGGGGCGCGGCGAGCGGCAGCGTCGCGAGGCGCACGACGTACGTGCGGTCCGACGGCACGATCCACGCGCTGCGCGCGACGACGCGGTCCGCGACGCCGCCCGCGACCAGCTCGCCGGCGGGGACGAAGACGGGCCGCGCGCCGACGGGGACCTCGAGGACGAGCGTCCGGCCGCCGCTGCCCTCGGGGTCGGCGAGGAGTCGGACGCGGTCGCCCGCGGCCGCGGTGGCGAGGTCGTACGGGGCCGCGCCGGCGCGGGCCGCGACGCGCGGGATCGCGCGGGCGGTCACGCCGCCGTGCGCGAGCGTCGCCGGCTCGGTGGCCGTCGGCGCGGCGTCGGTGAGCGGGAGCGCCGGCAGGGCGACGCCCGCGGCGGAGGGGTCCGCGGTGCGCGGATCGGCCGCGAGCGCGGCGCGTTCGGCGAGCCAGCGGGCGCGGAGGTCCGGCCCGGCCGTCGCGCCGCCCGACATGCCCGGCTCGAGCACGGCCCGCGCGCCGGCGGGCGCGCCGGCGTCCGGGCGGGCCAGCGTCGCCGCGAGCGTGGCGGCCGCCTCGTCGTCGAGGACGTCGAGGCCGAGGGTCGGGATCCGCTCGAGGAGCGCGAGGGTCACGGCGAGCCGCGCGGGCGGCGGCGGGACCGTCGCGCCGATCTCGGGCGCGACGACGGTCACGGGCGGCGCCGCCACCGCGGGCAGCGCGGGCGACGGGCCCACCGTCCCCGGCATCGGCGCGCCCGCGAGGCCGGCGACGACGCCGCCGGTCCACACGAGCACCGCGGCCGCGATCCTCGCCGCGACGGCGCGGCGCGAGCGCGCCGTCTCGAGGCGGAGCGCGGCGCCCTCGGGGCTCACCACGCGCATCACGCGCGACATGAGCCGCGACGGCGGCTCGACGGCCGCGCGCCCGCGGGCCCACGCGCGGAGGCAGTGCGAGAGGTTCTCGATCCGCTGCGAGTCGGAGGCGCAGGCCGCGCAGCGGTCGAGGTGCGCGTCGACGAGCCGGGCGCGCGCGTCGTCGAGCTCGCCGTCGAGGTGCGCGGCGAGGGTGCGCTCGCTCGGGCACGGGTGCTCCGCCGTGCCCCAGATGCCGCTCTCGTACGGCGCGGTGGGCTCGAGGCTGCCGCGGCGCTTCATCGCGCACCCCCGCCGAGGCCGAACTCGCGGCCGACGGGCGTGCGCGCGAGCGTGCGCGCGAGGATCTTGCGCCCGCGGTGCAGCAGCACCTTCACCTCGTTGCCGGACAGGTCGAGCACGTGCGCGATCTCGCGGTACGACAGCCCCTCGATCTCGCGCAGCTCCACCGCCTTGCGGACCTCGACCGGCAGCGCGGCGACGGCGTCGTGGACGGCGTCGTACGCCTCGCGGCGCCGCAGGCTCGCGTCGAAGTCGACGTCGTCGTCGACGGGCTCGAGCTCGGTGCCCTCCGAGAGGACCGGGTCGAGCTCGCCCGCCTCGGTCACCTTGCGGCGCTTGCGCCGCCGGAGCACGTCGAAGCAGAGGTTCGTGAGGATCCGGTACATGTAGGTCGTGAAGTGGCCCGCCGGCTCGTACTGGGCCGCGTGCCGGAAGAGCTTCACGAACAGCTCCTGCGCGAGGTCCTCCGCGGTGTGGTGGTTGCGGAAGATCCGCCAGCAGTACCGGTAGACCGCGCCCTGGTGGCGCTCGATCAGCTCGCCGAACGCCTCGACGTCGCCGCGACCGGCGCGGACGAGCAGTTCGTCGTCGCTGCGGCGGTCGGTGGGGTCGGCCGGGGGGGACATGCGCCCCTATGGAAACGCCGTCGCCCGGCGTTGGAAGTGCAGAAACGGCGCGCGTCCCCCGGGGTCGTGGCGTCGAGCC
>JAEUHO010000493.1 GCA_016795345.1 Planctomycetia bacterium
GCGGCGGGCCGCCCGCGGCGACTCGCCCCCCCCCCGGCGCCGGCGTCGCGGCGCGCGGGCGCGCGAACCCCCCGCCCCGCGGGGGGCGCCCCCGTGGCCCCGGGCGGCCCGGCGCGCGCCGGGCCTCGCGGTCCCCTCGCCGTCGGTCGCGTCCGTTCGTGTCCTCCTCCCTTCCCTCGCGCGAGCGGCCGCGCGGTCACGCGGATTCGGTGGGCGGAGCGCCCGGGGGCGCCCCCGGTTCGGCGCCGATCCCGGTGGTTTCCTTCGGTCGCCGGGGGGGACGTGATAGCGTCGGCTGGTCCAGGTGCCCCTCGCGCGGCTCCGGGATCGCCCCGCTGCTACGGATCCGAGTGCTTCGGCTCGCATGGCTTCGGTTCTGGGGTGATCGGCCGGCCCCCGCGCGAGGTTCCCCTGGCTTGCGACCGGGTCGTAGGCCCCTCGCGCCACGCAACGGAACCCATTCGAATGTTGAAGAGGCTGGCGGAATGCCAGCGGGTCATCGGGTACGCGTTCGCCGACCCGAATCTGCTCGAGATCGCGCTCACGCACTCGTCCGTCCGCACCCCGGACCGCGAGTGCAACGAGCGTCAGGAGTTCCTCGGGGACAGCGTCCTCGGGCTCGCGATCACCGAGGAGCTGTACAAGCGCCTTCCTGACCAACAGGAAGGCGAGCTCACCCGCATCAAGTCGGCGGTCGTCTCCCGCGGCGCGCTCTATCGCGTCTCGACGAAGCTGGGCCTCACCCGCTTCATCGAGGTGGCGAAGGGCGTCGCCCGACGCGAGGAGCTGCCCGTCTCGCTCACGGCGAACCTCGTCGAGAGCATCATCGGCGCCGTCTACCTGGACGGCGGCTTCTACCCGGCGCGCGAGTTCATCCTCCGCCACCTCGGTCCCGAGATCGAGGACGTCTTCAACGACCGGGTCCCGAAGAACTTCAAGAGCCTCCTCCAGCACGAGGCGCAGCAGCTCCTCGGCTGCACGCCCGTCTACCGGAGCGTCGAGGAGGAGGGGCCGGACCACCGCAAGGCGTTCACGGTCGCCGCGATCCTCAAGGGCACGGAGTACGGCCGCGCCACCGGGATCAACAAGAAGGAGGCCGAGCAGGAGGCCGCGCGTCACGCCCTCGAGGCGCTGAAGTACCGCGGTCGCCGGCGCCGCCGCCGCCTGCCCGAGCTCCGCGAGCGCGACCCGCGCGAGACCCGCGACACGCGGGACCGCGACGCCCGCGACCCGCGCGACCGCGATCGCGACCGCGTCCGCACCATCGTCAAGCAGAGCAGCGACGCGGACGACTGGCGCGAGTGGGCGGAAGCGGCCGCGAAGCCGTCCGGCCCGACGAACTACGCGATCGCGCCCGAGGCCGACGAGGGCTTCGTGGACGATGGCGGCACGCCGCCGCCGCCCGCCGCGCTCGCGCCCGAGTTCGACGCCGACGCGCCGCCGGCCGATGCCCCGACGTCCGATGCGCCGGGCGAGGGCTCGGATCGTGGCGAAGCGCGCGGCGACGCCGAAGCGCCGGCCGCCGGCCGCGAGCCGGCCGAGGGCGAGGGCGACGGCCGCCGTCGCCGGGGACGCCGCGGCGGTCGTGGCCGTGGCCGCGGTCGTCGCGACGACGAGGGCGCGCCGCCCGCGCCGGGCATCGCCCCGGAAGCGGACGCGATGCCGCCCGAGGACGCCGCCCCGGCGGTGCCGCCCGAGGCCGATGCCGCCGGCGACGTGCCCGCGGCGTTCGTGGACGGGCCCGAGCCGTCCTCGTGGCCGGACGGCCCGACCGATCCCGAGCCCGCGCCGCGCGAACGCCGCCCCCGCGGCGGACGTGGACGCGGTCGCCGTCCGGCCGCCGACGCGGCCCCGGCGGGCGACGAGGCCGCGCCGGCCGCGGATCCCGCCGCGCGCGGTGGTGACTTCGCGTTGAGCGACGCCCCGCCGTCCGAGGCCCCGGCGGCGCCGCCGGCCCGACGGGGTGGCGGTCGTCGCGCGGCCGCGCCGAAGCCGGAAACGGCACCGGTGGCGGATCCCGCGCCGATCGTGCGCGAGCCCGCGCCGTCGAAGCCGGCTCCCAAGCCGGCGCCCACAGGCCCCGCGTTCGGTGCGGGCGTGATCGGGGGCGAGGCGCCTCCGCCGCCGGCGCCGAAGGCGTCGGTCGCGCCCGAGGTGAAGCCGACGGTCGAGGTCGAGGGCCGCCGCAAGGCGCCCGTGACGCCGAAGAAGCCGCCCGCCGACGGCGGGTTCGGCGTCGGGTTGTAGGCCGTCAGCCCGCATCCCACGACCCCACGGTCGACGATCCCCTGTTCCGACACGCGAGGCCCGGTGCGAACCGGGCCTCGCGTCATTTCGGGGCGCCCGCGGGCCAGACGATCTTCACGTCGCGGGTCTCGCCGTCGGTGATCGTGAACATCTGGAGCGCGGGCGAGGCCTCGGCCTCGTCGTCGTCGGTGCGCACGGCCCACGTCCCCGGCTCGACGGGGTGCTCGAAGCGGCCGTCGGGCCCCGACACCACGGCCTGCCACGGGTCGTCGTGCTCGGTGTCGGGGTCGGTCTTCTCCTCCGCGGCCGCGTCGGCGCCGACGCGCCGCAGGTAGAAGAGCCGTTCGACGGCGGGGGCCCCGTCGGCGTCCACGACCTGCCCGCGCACGCGCCCGCGGCGCGTGACCACGAGTCGCAGCCCGTC
Source organism: Planctomycetia bacterium (assembly GCA_016795345.1). GTDB lineage: Bacteria > Planctomycetota > PLA2 > PLA2 > JAEUHO01 > JAEUHO01. The sequence continues at coordinate 2,672 of JAEUHO010000493.1, forward strand.
CGCGGGCACCTCCGTGACGCGGATGAGAGCCCTGAGGAACTCCATGCCGCCCACCTGGAGGTCGAACGGCGGCGGCGGGAAGTCCTCGAGCAGGAATCGCCCGTGGGCGTCGCACTCGTCGGAACTCCACAGGCAGTCGGCGGCATCGACCCTGGCATCCGGAATCGGGGCGCCTCGGCGGTCCACCACCGTCCCCGGGATCCGGCGCCCGCGCTCGAGGCGTACCGTCCCGAGATCGACGGTCTCCGCCCCGCGGACCGACGTCCTCCGCCAGGCCCACGCCCACCCATCGGCGTGGACGAGCAGCGCGACCTCGCCGCGGTCGAGTCCGTGGAACTCGACGGACCCGTGCCGGAAGTGTCCCCTTTCGATGCTGTCCCCGTCCAACAACAACTCGGCGTGGACCGTGCCTTCGGGGACGGCGCCGTCCGTCGTGAGCACTTGGGCGAGTACGGACGCGCGGGGCGTGACGACGATGCGTACCGGCGGCGCACCCGCGAGGACCCGAAGCGGCTGGTCCAACGCACGGCCGCGGTCGGGCGTCCAGACGTCTAGCCACCGTGCCGTCGCGTCGAGTCCGGAGAATCGGAACCTGCCTTCCGGGTCGGTCCTCGCCTCGCGGACGCCCGGTCGGTCGCGGTCCCAGAAATGCGTCCACCAGCGCCGTTTGGGGATCGAGTCGTCGAAGTCCGACGCGGGCGCGGCGATGACGCTGGCGGCCGCGACCGCTTGGCCCCCTTCGTCCACGACCAGTCCTTCGATCGTCCGCCCTGCGTCGAGCGAGACGGTGACCCGGGTCGTAGTGCCTGCCACGGGCACGATCCGACGGACGACCGATCGGAGTCCGTCACTTCCTACGAGAAGCCACGCCGGTTCGTCCGACAGGTTGTCGAAACTCGCGAGTGCTCCGCGCGTGGCGAACTTCGACCCGGCCTGCACCAACTGCGAGAATGCGCCGTCGCAGGGCCCGCCGGGGCCGACGACCTCGATCTCCAGACGCGCGGCCCGCTGCAGCCGAAGCTCGATGGGCCTCGCGGCGCTGGCGACGTCCACGCGCGTCACCGGGGAGGGGCCAAACCCGTCCTTCACAGCCCGTACCCACGCGGTCGAGCGGCCGGGGGGGAGCGGGTGCGAGAAGGACCCGTCGGCCGCGGTCCGGGCGTACTCGCTGTCGGGCGGCGAGTACGCGGCGACATCCCGCGCGAGGGCCACGTCCTCTTCCTGCGTCCGTGGTGACGCGTCGACCGCGGATCGCAGTCGCGCGCCCGGTTCGTCGCCGGTGACGTAGACCCGTGCGTCCGCCGCGACATTCCCATTGGCGTCGCGCACGATCCCGGAGATCAGCGCGCAGCGCTCGAGCGCGAGCTCCAACGGGGGCTCCGGGACGTCGGGTGGCGCCGCACGGACCCGGAGGGTCCGCTCGAAGAATCCGACGTGGTCCGCGACGATCTCGGTGACGACCCCCGGCTCGAGCCCGGAGACCCGGAAGCGGCCGTCGGCGGCCGTCGGGCCGATCTCCACCTCGTTCACGAGGACGCTCGCGCCCGCCACCGGCGCGCCGGACGCAGCGTCGATCACGCGGCCGACGACCTCGCGTCCGCGGCGCATGTCGAGTCGGACGACATTCGTGTCGCGCTCGAGTTCCGTGTTCCCGGCTCCGCACGGGCACAACCCCGAGGCCCAGGCCTCGACCTCGACGACCTGCAGGTCGGTCGAGGGGAACTCGCACGCTCCCTGCGCGTCCGTCTCCTTCGTCGCGAGCACGTCGAGGCTGTTCCAGCGCCTGACACGCACGGTGACGCCGGCGCGGGGCACGTCGTTCACGGTCACGAACACACGCAGGGTCGTGGGGCTCGCGGCGGCGGCCGCGCCCGCGGGCCGGTCGGCGTCTCGGGTCGAGGTGCGTCGGCCGGCGGCGGCCAGGGCGGTGTCGGTCGGTTGCGTGCCATCGGTGACGTGGCCCGGTGCCTTGGGGCCGGGTGCGGCGGCCGTGTCGTCCTGCGTCGGGGCGAACGGGCCCACACCTCGGGACCAGGCGAGCGCGACGGCGCCGGCGATCGCTAGCAGCAGGCCGGCCAGCGCACCGAGTCCACGACGCGTCACGGCACCCTCCGCGAGCAGCGTACCCCGGACGACGCGGCCGCGGTGCCGCGGGTCGCGCGCGGCGTCAGTACGGCTGCTGGTGGGAGCGGCCGGCCTTCAACTGGTTCAGGCAGCCGAACCCGTTGTTCGGCCGACGGAGCGCCCGCCAGAACACGTAGCCCAACAGGGAGAGGCCGCCGAGCGCGAGCCCGAGCCGGACGGCCATCGCGACGGCGAAGGTCGTCATCGGGGTCGTGCCCCGCAGACGACGCGCGGCGTGGGGGCGTGGGGGACGGGCGGCGCCATCCACGGATCTTATCGCGGACACACGGTCGCGTCGGCCGCCGGGCCTCGCGTCCCGGGGGGGATGCGGACCGGGGACGGGGATCCTCAGCGAAGGGCGCTGCGTTGGAGAAGGCGCACCTCGACCGGCGAAGGGTCGGACGGGTCCACCGTGCGCTCCATGTAGCGGTCGTCGGTCTCGAAGACCAGCCGCACGGCCGTGCGCGGCACGTGTTCCATCGTGAAGCGACCGTCCGCGTCGGTGCGCGTCCAGCGGAAGTCCTCGACCTCGGGGCATCGGACCTTCGCGTCCGCGATCGGACGCCCGGCCGGGTCGAGCGCGCGGCCGGTGATCGTCGCGCCGATGTCGAGCACGACGTCGTCGAGGTCCACCGCGGCGCCGCCGCGGACCGAGAACGTGCGCCTTACCCACGCCGCGTCCGACGGGCACACGACCCAGACGTAGTCGCCGTCGGACAGGCCGTCGTGGGAGAGGACGCCGTCGTCGGGTTCGCGCGTGCCACCCTTGCCGCCACCGTCGGTCGAGAGCATGACCTCGACGCGACGCGTGTAGGGCCGCCGTTCGGCGTCCAGGAGCCGCATTCGGACGCTGCCCTCGGGCGCGAGGACGATCCGCAGGTCGCGCGCGGGCGCGGTGGCGGGTACCCGGAAGGCGCCCGCAGCGTGGCCACGTTCGTCTTTCCATGTGACGTGCAGGTGGATGGGGCCCGGCCACACGCCCGAGACGGAGAATCGCCCCGACCGGTCCGTGCGCGTTCCGATCGACGGCGCGCCGGGCAGGCCATCGACGCTCCAACGGTCGATCACGACGGACGCGTCCGCGAGCGGCAAGCCGCCGACGTCCACGACCGTGCCCGCGACGGTCGCGCCCGTGGACAGCGGCAGGTCGAGATCGATCGTCGCGCCCTCCTCGACGTCCACGAACGCCGCGGCCGGCAGGAAACCGTGGGCCGTGGCGTGCACGAGCACGCGCCCCGGCACGACGTCCCGGAGCAGGATCCGCCCGTCCTGATCGACGTCCGAGCGGGTCGGAGGCAGGGGCGGGATTGCGGCGGTCCACGCGACGCTCCAGAACGTCGGCGGTGCAATGTCGGCCGGCGGCACCCACCGCACGCGCAACGTCGCCGGTCGCCGCAAGCGCATCTCGACGTCGCTGCCGAGCATCCCGTCGGGGCTGGGCACGACCCCGGCCACCGTGGCCGCGGCCGCGTGCCCGGTCGCTTGGGCCGACACGGCGTGGGGCAGGCCGAGCCGCAGGCCGTCGAACGCGAACCGGCCGTCGTCGTCGGTGATGACCAACTCCGTCGGTTCTCGGTCCGCGAGCGGGATCGCCGCGAGGAACGCCGCGACGTCGTCGGGCACCGGCGTCGACCACGTCGACGCCGGCGCGCGGCGCGACAGCGGCACCGAGCGCAGCCGGACGACGGCGCCGAACGCGGGGGCGCCGTCCGCCCGTCGCACGACCCCGCGAATCGTGCCGCCGCGCTCGAGGCGGACGACCGTCACCTCGCGCTCGGGCCGCCCGCCGTCGGCGCGGAGCTTCACGGCCGACGTGCGGAACCCCGCCGCGCTCACGACGAACGTCGTCTCGGCGTTGTCCGGGAGGCCCGGGAGGGCCATCGTGCCGGTCGCGTCGGTCGCGCCCACCGGGAGCGGGATGCCCCAGCCTTCGACGGCGACCCTCGCACCCGCGATGCCCGCCTCGCCGTCGGCCGCGAGGACCCGAAGGCTCGCGGCGACGCCCGCGAGGAGCGGGATCGGGACGGGCGCCGCGTCCTCCGGCGGGCCGTGCTGGAGTTGACCGACGTAGACGCGGTACCCGGGCGCGACCGCGTGGAAGGTCCGCTCGCCCCGGGGCACGCCGTCAACGGACGCGAGGCCCGCCGCGTCCGTGACGGCCGGTCCACCCGGTCGTTCGAGGTCGAGATCCCCGTGCACCCACATCCGTGCGCCGGCGATCGGCGCGCCAGCGGCATCTGCCACGCGGAACGTGAGCCGCCGCGCCGCCTCGGCCGGCGCCGGACCCTCCGATGCTCGAGGTTTCGGGGCCTCGCCGCGCGGCGCGGCCGCGAGGTCGCGCGGCGCGGGCGTCTCGGTGGGTGCCGGTCCGGCCGCGGGACCGTCGGCCGCGGGACCGCCCTTCGGCCGCAGCCCGATCCACGCGACGAAGGCCAGCAATCCGGCCGCGAGGCACGCGAGGCCCGCTGCGTTCCGTCGGTTCACGACGTCCTCCCACCCCAGCGTACCCGCCCGGCCGGAGCGGGTGGGGGCGCCCGAGGGCGTGCGGGTACCATCGGCCCTTTCGTGACCGCCGACCGCTCGGCTGCGCCCTACCCCGAACCCGCCCGCGTGGCGGCCCCCGTCGCGGGCCTCCTCGCCCGGAAGAGGTCCGTCCGCGTGGGGGGCGTCCACGGCGGCGCCGTCGGCCTCCTCGTCGCGGGCCTGCGCGCGCACGCGCCCGCGATCCTCGTCGTCACGAGCGACGCGCGCGCGGCCGACGCCGCCGTCCTCGACGTCGCGACCTTCGCGCACGAGGACGCGTTGTCGTTCCCGACGTGGCCCCACGGCGCCGGCCAGGGGCCGCCGGACCCGGATGTCCTCTCCGCGCGCGTCGCCGTGCTCGAGGCCACCCGCGCCGCACGCGAGGCCCGGCCCGCGCCGGCCGCCGGGCCTCGCGTCCCGGGAGAGGGGCCGCCGTCCCCGCGCGCCGGCGCGCGGCCGTCGAGCGCGGCCGCGCCGGGCCCGCTCGCGCCCGTATTCGTCGCGCCCGTGGGGGCGCTCGTGCAGGACGTGCCGTCGCCCGTCGTCGTCGAGCGGGCTGGGCTCGTGCTCGCGGTCGGCGAGACGCACGCGCCGGGCTCGCTCCTCGAGCACCTCGCGTTGTCGGGGTACGTCCGCGTCGGCGCGACGGAGACGCCGGGCGAGTTCGCGGGCCGCGGCGGCGTGGTCGACGTGTGGCCCTACGGCGCGAAGGCGCCCGTGCGGCTCGACTTCTTCGGCGACGTGCTCGAGTCGGTGCGCGTGCTCGACCCCGCGACGAACCGCGTCGGGGCGGGCCTCGCGTCGGTGCGGTTGCTCTGCCTGCCCCCCGAGCGCGTGCGGGAGCCGGCCGCCGACTCGGGCTCGTGCACGATCCTCGAGCACCTCCCGCCGGACGCGCTCGTCGTGCTCGTCGAGCCGTCGGTCGTCGCGGGGCGGCTCGCGGTGGGCAAGGGCGTGGCGATCGCGGGCGACCGCGTGCGGTGGAAGCGGCTCGACGGGGGCCTCGCGGCCGCGCGTCGCCTCGACCTCGCGGCGCTGCGGCTCGGTCCCGACGGCGACCTCGACCTCGACGTGGGCACGCTGGAGGAGGTGCGCGGGATCGCGGAGCGGGCGGAGCGCGCGAGCGCCGCGCGGAAGGGGCCGACGCGCGCCGACCCGCAGGCGCTCGTGGCCGAGGCGCTGCGGCGGCTGACGACGCGCGCGGACCGCATCGTCGTGTTCCGGCGCGCGCCGGGCGAGGAGGAGCGGCTGAAGGAGCTGCTGCCCGACGCGCCGCTCGTGTTCGCCGAGGGCTCGCTCTCGGCGTCGTTCCTGTGGGCGAAGGAGCGGATCGCGTTCCTCGCGTACGACGACCTCGCCGACCTCTCCCTGCGCGAGCGGCGGCCCCGCGGCGTCGCGGGGGCCTCGCGACCGCTGCAGGACTTCCTCGAGCTCGAGGTCGGCGAGCCCGTCGTGCACCTGCACCACGGCATCGGCGTGTTCCGCGGGCTCGCGCCGCTCGAGGGCGGCGCGCAGGCGATGAAGCTCGAGTTCGCGGAGGGCACGACGCTGTTCGTGCCCGTCGCGCGCATCGACCTCGTGCAGCGGTACGTCGGCACGGGGCGGCGGCCGCGGCTCTCGAAGGTCGGCGGGTCGGAGTGGGCGGCGAAGAAGGCGAAGGTCGAGGACGCGGTGCTCGAGTTCGCCGAGGGGCTGCTCGAGGTCCAGGCCCAGCGCACGCGGCGGGCGGGCCCGCCGATGAAGCCGCACCCGCACTGGCAGGACGAGTTCGAGCGGTCGTTCCCGTGGAAGGACACGCCGGACCAGGCCGCGACGACGCTCGCGCTGCGGGCCGACCTCGCGGGGCCGCGGCCCATGGACCGGCTCCTGTGCGGCGACGTCGGCTACGGCAAGACCGAGCTCGCCCTGCGCGCGGCGTTCCTCGTCGCGACGGCGGGGCGGCAGGTGGCCGTGCTCGTGCCGACGACGGTGCTGTGCGAGCAGCACCGCCGCACGTTCGAGGCGCGGCTCGCGTCGTACCCGGTCGTCGTGCGCGCGCTGTCGCGCTTCCGCACGCCGGCCGAGCAGCGCGAGATCGTGGCGGGCCTCGCCGACGGCTCCGTGGACGTCGTCGTCGGCACGCACCGGCTGCTGTCGAAGGACGTGAAGTTCAAGGACCTCGCCCTCGTCGTCGTGGACGAGGAGCAGCGGTTCGGCGTCGAGCACAAGGAGAAGCTCAAGGCGCTGAAGGCCGACGTGGACGTCCTGACGCTGTCGGCGACGCCGATCCCGCGCACCCTCCACATGGCGCTGCTCGGCATCAAGGACATCAGCAACCTCACGACGCCGCCGCCGGGCCGCCGGCCCATCGAGACGAAGCTCGCGCGCTTCGACGAGGCGCTGATCCGCGAGGCCATCGTGCGCGAGCTCGACCGCGGCGGGCAGGTCTACTACCTCCACAACCGCGTCTACGACCTGCCGGTGGTCGTCGGCCGCGTGCTGCGGCTCGTGCCCGACGCGCGCGTCACGTCGATCCACGGCCAGATGGACCGCGACCTCGTCGAGGAGCGGATGCTCCAGTTCGTCCGCGGCGACGTGGACGTGCTCGTCTCGACGACCATCGTCGAGTCGGGCCTCGACATCCCCAACGCCAACACGATGGTCATCGAGGACGCCGAGCGGTACGGGCTCGCCGAGCTGCACCAGCTGCGCGGCCGCATCGGGCGCGAGCAGCGGCACGCGCACTGCCTGCTCCTCGTCGACAAGGACCGGTCGCTGGCCGAGGAGGCCGCGCGCCGCCTCGCCGCGATCGAGGAGTACAGCGAGCTCGGCGCCGGCTTCCGCATCGCCATGCGCGACCTCGAGCTGCGCGGCGCCGGCAACCTGCTCGGCGCGCAGCAGTCCGGCCACATCGCGGCGGTCGGGTACGAGCTCTACTGCAAGATGCTCGCCGACGCCGTGCACCGCGTCCGCAAGGACCCGCCGCGCACGGGCGACCCCGCGACCGTCGACGTGGACGTCCCGTGCGGCCTGCCGCCCGCGTACGTCGCGGACGCGCGCGAGACGTTCCGCCTCTTCCGCCGCGTCTCGACGGCGCCGACCGCCGAGGTGCTCGCCGACCTCCGCGACGAGTTCGTCGCGCGCTTCGGCCCGCTGCCGCCGGACACGCAGCGGCTCTTCCTCCACCAGGGCGTGCGGCTCGCCGCGGGGGCGCTCGGGATCGGCCGCGTCGGCGCCGCCGAGGCGGGCGGGCTCGTCGTCGAGGCGCGTCCGGGCACCGAGGCGATCGACCGGCTCGCCGCGCGCGGCGTGCGCATCCGGCGCCTCTCGACGCCCGGGACCGCGTACGTCCCGCCGCCCGACGGGCCGCCGGGACGCACGCTCGTCGCGCTCCTCGAGGCCTCGCTCGTCGCCCTGCTCGCGCGGCTCGGCCCCGACCGACCCGGCGCGGGACCCGGGGCCCCGGGCGGTCCCGGCGGGGGACCGCGAGGCCCGGCGGCCGGCGG
>JAEUHO010000494.1 GCA_016795345.1 Planctomycetia bacterium
CGGCTGCACGTCGTCCGCCGAAGGAGGACCTCGCTGGGCGGCCGGCCTCGAGTGCGCCCCCGGAGTCTCGCCGCCGAGTCCATCCGGGAATCCACCCCACGGCCAGCCGTCAGGCACCTCTCCGATCGCGTTCACGATCGAGTCCGCGACCCCGGGTGGGGCCGATGCACCGAACGGACCTCCTTCCTCCGGATCGGCATCGTCCCCCGGATCATCCGGGAGATCCGGGTCGTCATCGTCGAATCGCGGGACGAACGGTCGCCCTCGCATCGCGAGGTCGCGTCCGTCGCGATCGAGGAACCGCGGCTCGGCCGCGGTGCCCTCGACCCGGATCACGCCGTCGTCGAGGAACGCGTGATGTTCCGAGCACAGGAGCAGGAGGTTGTCCGCCTCTCGGTGCCCGCCACTCGCGTGCGCGACCAGGTGCGCCTTCTCGAGGAACATCGTGTTCTCGCAGAACGGCACCGCGCATTGGGAGCCCTGCCGCGCGTAGATCTCGCGGCGAACCGCCATCGGGACGTACCGGCTGCGATACAGACGCGTGTTCGGCGCGCGACGGGAACGGGGCTCCACCCGCGCGAAGTCGAAGCTGTCGAGGAAGTGATCGACGACCGTCTCGAACGTCTCGCCGTGCGTCAGGGGCCGACCGGCGCGGCTGGACGCGATCTCCCGTGCCCGCTCGAAGTCGTCGCGGGCCGTGGGTCGGACGAAGACGGTGACGGGACAGGCGGGTTCGTTGCCGATCCGTACCTGCTCCCGTCGCGCGCGAATGCGTCGCCGCAGCGTCCGGATCGGTTCGGTCCGCGCCCAGTGACGCCAGTCGTCGTCCGGGCGAAGGAGCGTCGGCTGCGTCAACACCTCCGACACGCACGCGGCGGCCGCGACGGTGACGCCGCCGGCCCGGATCTCGTCGGCGAGGTCGGGGTGGAGGCGGAGCGCGCGGCCGAGATCGAGGAGCGCGCGGGCCTCGACGGCCGCCAGCCCGTGCCGCTCCCCGAACTCGCCGACGTTGGTGCAGCCGTACATCTCCCAGGTCCGCTCGTCGCCCATCCGCGCCAAGAGGCGGGCGCAGCGCAACTCGGCCTCGCGGCGCGCCGCCACCGCGTCTCGGAAGGCGGCGACGAGTTCGGGCGCGCCCGCGGCCTCGGCGAGGTCCCCGGGCCTCGCGGGGTCGGCATCGATCGGGGTGGGCTGTTCGTCGTACACGAACAACATACTAACCTGCCCCACCGACAGGGTGCGGTCGGCGGGTCTCCGGTACCCGCCGGCCGTCCCGCCGCAACGCCCCCTCGGCCGTACCGCCCGCCGGCGGGTCGGGCGCGCGGCCGACGCTCGCGGGTCACTCCGCGCGGAGGGCCTCGAAGCGGGCGGCGAAGTCGGCGGGGGTGTTCGCCTGGGCGACGAGCGCGATCGCGCGGCGCGCCTTCGCGAGTCCCTCGACCGCGACGTTCACCTCGCCGTCGTTCCCTCCGAACGTCTCCTCGCGGAACGCGGCGTACTTGCCGTTGCGGCGGACGATCCGGAACACGAACTTCTCGGCGCCGACGCGGGCGGTCCCGCCCTCCTCGTCGACCTGCGCCGCCGTGAGCCGCGAGAGCACGTACGCGAGCCCGAAGTCGCCCCCCGTCCCCCACTTCGCGGGGTTCTCGTCGGCGTCCCACGCCGCGGCGCCGAACTTCGCGACGTACGCGGTCCGCAGGCTCGCGTGCGCCGCGACCTCGTCGGCCATCGCCGTCCAGAATCGACGCTTCACCGCCGCCGCCGGATCGGACTCGTCGTACAACGCGACCACCCGCGCCCCGTCGCCGGCCTCGAGCGCCGCCCGCAGCGCCTGCACCAGTTCCATCGGGTCGTCCCACGCGACCGCGGCCGTCCCGCGACTCGCGCCCGCGTCGGGCCCCGACCGACCGCACCCCACGAACGTCGCCGCGAACAGCCACGCCAGCGCGGCGCCACGAACTCGGCGGATCGTCATGACGACCTCCTCGCCGACAGCAGAGGCCCGCGCGGCCCCGCTGTCCAGCGCGCGCCGGCCGTCGCGGCACCGCAACACCTCCGCTGCAGCACGGTGCGGCGCCCCATGCTCCGGGACGCGAGGCCCGCCGGCCGCCGGGCCTCGCGTCCCGGGAAGGGGGATGCGGATCAGGGGTCGAGCGGGACCTCCGCCGCGACGAGGCGACCGCGGTCGCCCGTGCGGCGGTACGTCGAGAGCAGGAGGAGCGGATCGAAGGACGGGCGCACGCCGCGCCCCCCCACGCGCAACGTCCGGCCCGCGGAGCGTGCCTCGGTGCCGTCGGGGAGCCGGACGAGTTTCGGCGTCGGAAGATCGTCGAGCCCGGCGAGGTAGACGACGCCGCGGCGATCGCAGGTCACGACGCCGCCGTCGTGACCACACGTCACCGTGAAGCCCTCGGCGGGCGTCGCGGGCGCCGGGACGCGGAAGCGCCCCTCGTCGCCCTGCAGTCGGAACCTCATCACCCGCGTGAACGAGGTCGGGATCCGCCGCCGCGCGCCGGCGATCGCCTCGCCGACCACGCGGCGACGCACTGCGTCGGGGGGCAGCGGCGCGCCGAGGCCCGACGCGGCGTCGTCCGGCCCGTACGCCTCGAGCGCGGCGTCCACGCCGGCCGCGCGCGCAGCCTCGAGCATCCCGCGCGCGTCGACGAGCGACGACGCCGCGGCGCGCGCGTGGAGGCTCCGCACCGTAACCCCCGCGAGGTTCCGGAGCATGGGGAGACCGGCGTCCCGCACCTCGTCGGCCGGCGCCGTGTCGGGCACGACCGCCGCGAGGTCGTCCGGGAACGTCACGCCGTAGAGCCACACGAGCGACGCCGCGCGCCCGCGACCGAACATCACCACCCGCTCCGGGTCCACCGCGTAGCGCAGCCTCGCGACCGCAAGCGTCTGGTGCAGGACCTCGACGCTCGTGAGCGCGGACGCCAGCAGCCCGGGATCGGGGACTCGCGCGCGGTCGTCGCGCAGCGCGTCGGTCTCGGGTCGGAGCAGGATGACGTCGGCGAAGGCCGGGTCGCCGGCGAACCGCGCGAACGCCGCGTCGGCGTCCTCCGCATCGCCGTCGGGCAGCACGAGCAGCGGATGACGACGTTGGCGATCGTACCGCTCCGGCAGCCGGATCG
>JAEUHO010000569.1 GCA_016795345.1 Planctomycetia bacterium
CCTGTCGGTCCCGTTCCGGATCGAGGAGGGGAAGGACACGGAGCTTGAGGTCGTGATCCCCGCAAAGTGAGCCGGGCCTCGCGTACCGGCGCCGGGGGACCTGCTTCCCCGACCGTTCTCCGGAGCGAGGGACCGGTGGACCCCGCCCGACGGCGCACCGCGCGCGGCGGTGCACAATGCGCGGCGGCGGCGGGATCGGCGGGCGGCGGAGGGCCCGTCGGGGTAGGCTGGGGCGACCCGTTCCCCTCCCTCGAGGAGGCTCCGTATGTGTGGCTCCGTCGAAGTCGCGCCGTCGGTCGATCCCACCGCGGCGCCGGTGCTGACCACCGGCACCGAAATGCGTGCTCCCCACGACTTCGGGGGGTCCCTGACGATGTGTGGCGGCGACTACGGACTTGCCGGGACCCCGTGGCTGCTGGTGACCATCGTCGGGATCGCGATCGGGCTCCTCCGGGCGCACGGGAGGCCGCGCGCTGCCGCGCCCACGGTCGTCGCGCGACGGCGCCGGGCGCTCCGGCCCGCTGCGGGCTGACGTGGGCCGCAACCGGTTTCGACGGCTCGTCGCCGCGGCGCTCGTCGCGGGCCTCGCGTTGGCGTGGGCCCGGGTCGTCCACGCGAACCCGGCGGGGCCGGACGAAGGCCCCATGGACGGCTACTGGCCGCCCTGGATCGCGATCCTCATCCTCGGGATCGTGATCGGGGGCGCGATCGGCATCCTGCGCTCGATGGCGGCGTCCGCGCGTCGCGTGGACCTGCGTCGCCCGCCGGCGCGGTCCCCCGATCGCCCGACGAACGACCCGCCCCCCGGGTAGCAGCGCTGCGTCGGATTCCCCGTTGACGTCGCCGCCAAAGTGTACTATGTGTACTAGTACATAGGTGGTGCGCGCGTGGGGCCCGTCCCGATGTCGATCTTCCGCGTCGATCCGTCCCGAGGCGAGCCGCTGTTCCAGCAGCTGGTGGACGCCGTGAAGCGGGCGGTCGCGACGGGGGCGCTCGTGCCGGGCGACCGGCTGCCGTCGGTGCGCGAGCTCGCGCGCGACCTCGTGATCAACCCGAACACGATCGCGAAGGCGTTCCGCGAGCTCGAGGGGGAGGGTGTGACCGTGTCGCGGCCCGGCGCGGGGACGTTCGTATCGGAGCGGCGGCCGACGATGTCGCGGGAGGAGCGGCGGCGGAGGCTGCAGGAGGGGTTCGAGGGCGTGTTGACCGAGGCGGTGCCCTGGGGTGCGACGGACGAGGAGACGCGGAAGGCGTTCGAGGACGCGATGGCCCGACTGCGGGGCCGAAGGGGAGGTGGGGCATGAGCGGCCACGGGATCGTCGCGCGGTTCGATCGCGTGACGGCGTGTTTCGGGACGCACCGCGCGCTCGACGGCGTGTCGTTCGCGGTCCCGGCGGGCGGCGTCACGGCGCTGCTCGGGCGTAACGGCGCCGGCAAGACGACCGCGATCCGGGCGCTGCTCGGGTTGCTCCCGCCGACGCGCGGACGGGTGACCGTGCTCGGCCACGACGCGCTCACCCTCCCGCCGGCCGAACGGGGCCGGATCGGGTACGTCGGCGAGGGGCACCCGCTGCCGCGGTGGATGAAGGTCGCGGACGTCGTGGCGTACCAGGCCGCGGCGTTCCCGACGTTCGACCGCGCGTTGTGCCTGCGGTGGCTCGAGCGCTTCGCGGTGCCGCCGAAGCGGCGCGTGGCGCAGCTCTCGAGGGGGATGCGGGCGCAGGTCGCGTTGTCGGTGGCGCTGGCCCCGCGGCCGGAGTTCGTCGTGATGGACGACCCGGCCCTCGGGCTCGACACCGTCGCGCGGCGCGAGTTCCTCGAGGTGATGATCGACCTCATCCAGGAGGAGGGGCGCACGCTGCTCCTCACGAGCCACGTGCTCACCGACGTGGAGCGCGTGGCCGATCGCGTGGTGCTGCTCGATCGCGGCGTCGTCCGGATCGACGCGCCGCTCGACGACGTGCGGCACCTCGTCCGTCGCTACGACCTCGTGTTCGCGGGCGCCCCGCCGGAAGAGGGCCCCGCCCTGCCGGGCCTCGTGCGCGCGCGGCGGCGCCACGGGCAGTGGCAGGTCACGGTGCGCGGCGACGAGGCCGCGGTGCGCGCGGCGGCGCAGGCGATCGGCGCGGACGTCGCGTCGGTCGAACCGCTCTCCCTCGAGGACCTGTTCGTGGACTACACGATCGGCGAGGAGGTCGCGTCATGAGGGCCGTGTGGTGGCGGGAGGTGCGCGAGTTGTTGCTCCCGGGGCTCGGGGCCGGGGTCGCGCTGTGGGCGTTGGGCGGCGATTGGGCCGTCCGGACGCAGCACCCCGACCGCGTGGCCCTGTTCGGCGTGGTGGGGGGAGGGTTCGGGTTGTTCCAGGGGCTGCTCGATCGGCGCCGTCGCGACGACGGCTTCCTCCTGCACCGACCGGCGTCGGCGCTCCGCGTCCACGCGGCGCGCGGGCTCGCCGGGCTCACGTGGCTGCTCGTCGGCGCGTTGGCGTTCGCGGGGGGCCTTGCGTACGAACGCCAGCGCTGGGACTCATTCCCGTGGATCGCGTACCGCGATATGCTGCGCGTTGCCGAAGGTCGGTTCGACAGCGATCATGGGCCCGCAGTCACGCCGCGCGCGGAGCTCCTCGTCCTGTTCGGGCTCGTGACCGCCGCGGCGTGGGCGGCCGCCCGCTTCGGCGTCACGCGCCGCCGGCCGGTGCTGGCGGTCCTGACGACGGGCATCGCGGTGCTGGGCACGTGGTCGTTCGTCGCGCGCACGCCGGACGTTCCGTCCGCCGTCGTGGCGACGGGCATCGCCGCGGTGGGCTGGTTCACGTGGGGCCTCCTCGACCTCGCCGGAGCCCGCCGATGAACCGCCGCCGTCTGCTGCTCTCGGCGTTCACCGCCGCCGCCTGCCTCGTGTTCGGCGTCGAAGCGATGCACTGGGCGCGGCACGGGACGCGCGACGCCCTCGCGGCGTCCTACCCGTCGCCCGCGCTCGATCGTGAGTGGGAGCCCGTGTTCTACCGGGATCGCGTTGTCGGCGACGGTCCCCACGAACGCATCACGGCGCGGACGATCTGGGACGCACGCCGGCGTGTGGTCGCCGAGCTCCGCTCCGACCAGCCCTCGGCACGGGCGTGGAACACGATCTGGCTGCAGCCTTGGCGAGCCGGTCGCCGGGCGGGACCGGACCGTACCTTCGACACGCCGGGGTTCCTCGGCGACCGGTTCGCCCGGCCCGAGCCCGGTGCTCTGCTGCTCCGCCGCATGCAGGAGATCCGGCCTCGGTGGCGTTGGGCGTGGGAGGGGGGCGCGTTGCTCGGGCGACACCCGTCGTCCGGGGCGGTCCTGTCCGCGATCGGCCCCGCGGGGTCGTTCGAGAGCCTCGAGACGCTCGGAGAGGATCGCTTCGGCGACCTCCACTTCGAGGACGGCTACGGCTTCGACACCATCTCCTTCCCGCTCTCGCTGCGACTCGTGGACGCGACCCACGATCGACGGGTCTCGATCACGATGGACCGGTCCGACAGGCTCGATCAACCGCCGCTGCTCGACATCCGGCTCACACCCTTGGTCGCGGACATCCCCACCCTCGGGTCGGGCGTCCCCGATCCCGTGTCGGCTGACGAGCTGCGCCCGATCCAGACCCCGGGTCGTGTGCGCTGGGTCGATGCGCGTGGCCACGTCCGGGTCGATGTCGCGCTCGACGCCGGTGAGCGGGTCGTCCAGGCCGGCGTGATCCCGGCTCCCGACGGTGGGCCCGTCCCCGACGACCCGTTCTCGTGGAGCCGGCGACGAGCCCTGGCCGCGCAGCTGACGACCACGTTCCAGACCGACGACGTCCTCGCGGAGGCGACGCGCGTCCGTGTCCAGCGGCTCGGGCGCCCATTGGTCCGCCACGACCTCGTGTGGGTCCCGACCGGCGTGGGCCAGCACGTCCTCGAGGGCCTCGCGTGTCTGCCCCTGGCGCTGCGGCCGCTGCCGTCGGCGGTCGCCTCGTTCCTCTCGCCCGCACCGATCGACGATCCCGAGCGCGGGGCGGCGTGGTGGTGGCGCGACCCGGTCGTCGCCGGCGGCCACCGTCCCCTCGCGCTCGCGGCCAACGTGCTCGTCGCGCTCGCCTGCGCGGCGCTCGCGTTCCGGCTCGGGCGGCGGCACTGCGCGACGTCCACGCAGGCGCGGCTGTGCGCGGTCGTCGGCCTGCTCGCCGGGCCGATCGGCCTGCTCTGGCTCCGGTTGACCGTCGTGCGCGCGGCGACCGATGCCGTCGCCGGCGCCCGTCGGTCGCTCGCGCTCGACGTCTCGCCCTCTTCCTCGGCCCCGTGGCCCGTCGCCGCGCCGAAGGGGCACGAGCTGATCCACCCCGTGGAGGTCTCGTCCGCGTCGTGAGCCCGGGGCCGGCGTCCGCCGGGACGGCGCGGGTTGCGGTATCTTCCGGGATGAACGGACCCGGAGGACGGCGATGCGCCGATGGATGTTGGGTTTGGTGTTGGGGCTGCCCGCATCGCTGGCGGTGGCGGCGGACGCGCCGGCGCCCCGCGGGACGGCCGTGCTCACCCTCGAGGTCCTCGATCCATCGGGAGCGCCCGTCAAGGACGCGCGCTTTTACGTCCGTGGATCGGGCGCCCCGAAGCTGCAGGAGTCCTTCGGACGGCCGACCGACGCCAAGGGGCACGTGTCGTGGGACGCGCTCGTCGAGGGTCGCGAGTACGAGTTCGAGGTCCAGCCGCCGATGGCCCGGGAGGACCTCGCGCCGTTGCATGGGCGTGCGGCGCCCGGCTCCAAGACGATCCGGATGCCCGCGGGCTTCACCGTGCGCGGTTCTGTCCTCGGCGCGGATGCCCAGCCGGTCCGGGCCACGGTGCACTACCGGGGCAAGCTGGTCGGCGGGTCGCTGCACACCGAGCCGGACGGGACGTTCATCGTCCGGCACCTGGCGTTGGCCGCCACCGGCTTCGCCGCGACGCCCTACGTCGAAAGCGAGTTCCCGGACCGGAGCGAACTCGAGGGGCTGCGATGGACCGACGTCGCCGCGGGCGAGACGGAGGTCTCCCTCACCGTCCAGGAACTCGATCCCGCGGCCGCCTCGAAGCCGATCGCGATCCGCGTCATCGGACCGGACGGACGGCCCTCGGCCGAGGTCACCGTCTCGGTCACCCAGGCGACGTGGGGGACGACGCTCACCGCCTCGGCGGGCACCGTGACCGCCCGCCTGCGACCGGGGCCCGCGGAGATCCGCGTCTTCGCGGCGCGGGACGCCAAGGGAGCCGCGCTGCCGTGGGCCTTCCAGAAGATCCGCGTGGAAGCCGGCGAGAAGGAACTCGCGATCCGCATGACGCGGGCTTCGGACCTCCGCGGCCTCGTCGTCGGGGCCAACGGCAAGCCGCTCGCGGGCATCGAGGTCGTCGCGACCGAGCCGGGGGCGTTCGGCCCGATCGGGGCCGATCCCGTCGCCCGCGCGACGTCGGCCAAGGACGGCACCTTCCGCCTCGTCGGCCTGTCCGACGCGGAGTGGGCGATCGCGACCGTCGAGACGACGACGCGGCCGGCTTCGGCGACGGTGCGTGCCCGCCCCGGGCTCGGGACGACGCGCCTCGTCGTGACGGACGCGCAACCGACGATCCTGCGCGTGCTCGACCCCGATCGTCGCCCGGTGGTCGGCGCGAAGGTCGAGGTCGTTCGCTGGCAGCACGAGGACGGGCGACGGTCCCGCGGCTCGGGCATCATCTCGACCTCCACGGACGCCCGCGGCACCGTCACGATCCCGCCGCAGGCGCGCGACGCGGATCTTGCGCTCGAGATCACGCCGCCGGACGCGCGCAAGGACGACCTCGCCCCGTACGAGGTCGACGAGTGGAAGCCCGCGACCGCGGACATCGTCCTCCCCGCCGGCTTCTCCGCGACGCTGCGCGTGCTCGACAGCGACGGTCGTCCGGTGGCCGCGGAGGTGCAGCGCCTGATCCCGGCGGGAGAGGCGCTCAACTCGTTCGGCGGGTGGAGCCGTACCGACCCGCCCGACGCGGCAGGGGTCGTCCGGGTCTCGTCGATCCCGGCGGCGGGCGGCGCACGGTTCGCCGCGATCCCGAGCGTGGCGACGAACGTGTTCCCCGGTCGGACCGCGTGGGTCCACGTCACGCCGGAGCGGCGCGAGGTCACGCTGCAGGTGGCGACGCGCGGAGCCCCCCTCGCGATCACGGCGGCGGGCGCCACGGGTGCGACGCACGTCGCGAAGGTCTACGCCGATCTCGGGGACCGGGAGTTCCCCGTGGTCTCCGTTGCGCTCGACGACGAGGGCGCCGGCCGCGTGCCGGAGGTGGCCCCCGGGCGCTACATCGTGACCGTCATGGCGCGAGGCGGGGCCGCGGAGAGCGTCGGCCGGGCCGACGTCGAGGCGTTCGACGGCAAGCCGGTCGTCGTCGAGTTGGGGCCGCCCCAGGCCGTGCGCGTCATCCCCAAGCTCCCAGAGGATGCCGAGCCTCCGCAGGGCGCCGTGATGATCGGCGACCAGACGATCGCGGACCTCGCGTCCGACGGTGCCGGCGGGTTGCAGGCGACGGGGTTGCCTCCCGGTCGGTACGCCGTCATCTTGTTCTCCCGCATCGCCGACCTCATGCTCGAGGGCAGCGCGTACGCGGATGCCGCGGGCGATGCCGTGACGATCGAGCTCCGGCCCCAGTGACGCCGCAGCGGGCCCGCCGGCCGCGGCGGACGCCCCCCGGAGGGCCGCGCGTCCCGCGCGCGGGATGAAACGAACGGCCCCGCGGCGGCACGATGGGGGCGTGACACCGGCCGACACCGCCCTCTGGACCTCGTGGCGCGAACGGCGCGACGGACGGGCGTTCGAGGAGCTCGTCGCGCCGCACCTCGTGTTCGCCGCCGCGTTCGCGCATCGCCTCGGCTGCCGCGGCGCCGACGTGGACGACGTCGTCCAGCGCGCGCTCGTCGCCCTCGTGAGCGACCGCGACGGCAAGGCCGCGCGCGTCGGCGTCCGCGCGTGGCTCGCCCGCGGCGTGCTGCAGGAGACCCGCATGGCCGCGCGCGCCGCGCGCCGTCGCGCGGTCCACGAACACGGGGCCGCGGCCCTCCGCGCGGGGGACGCGAGGCCCGCGCCGCCGCCCGTCGAGGTCCGCGACGACGTCGAACGCGCGCTCGCGGCCCTCGCGCCCGACGACCGGCAACTCGTCGAGCTGCGGTTCCTGCACGATCTCGAGTACCGCGAGGTCGCGTTCGTCACGGGGCGGAGCGCGCTTGCGTGCCGGCTCCGCGTGCACCGCGCGCTGACGCGGCTGCGCGCGACGCTCGGGAAGGCGGCGCCGCTCCTCGTCGCGTCGATCGCGCTGCCGGCGCTCGCGCCGTCCGCGCAGGCCGCCGTCCCGGCGGCGATCGCCGCCGCCGACGGAGCGGGTCCGGTCGCGGGGTGGGTCGGAGGAGGATGGGTCATGGGGACGTCGGGGAAACTCGCGGCCGCGGTGGGCGCGGCGCTGCTGATCGGGGGCGGCGTGTGGTGGGTGGCGGGCCGCGGTCCCGCCGACGGGGACGCGGGGACGCAGCCCGCGTCCCCGGTACGCGAGGCCCGCGCGCCGTCCGCGGGCGCGCCGACGGAGCTGGCCGCGACCGGCCGGGCCTCGCGTCCCGGAGAGGGGACCTCGGTCGTCGCGTCCGGCGACGAGGGCTCGGCCGCGACGCGTGCGGTGCCGCTCGACGCGCCGATCTCGAAGGGCAAGGGCTCGGTCGCGGGCACGCTCCGCTTCGAGGACGGCACGCCTCTCGCGGGCGTCACGGTCGCGCTCACGATCGCGCCGGACCAAGCGGAAGCGGTGTCGGCGGTCACGGACGCGGAGGGCCGCTTCCACCTTCACGACACGTGGGTGGGGGACCGCCCGCTCACGCTCGTGGAGGCGGACGGCACCGTCCTGATCCTGCGCAACGTCGCGATGCGGCCCGACGAGCGCGTGACCGTGGACGCGACCGTCGCGCGCGGCGTCACGCTCGCGGGGGTGGTACGCGACAGGGAGACGGGCACGCCGATCGGCGGCGCCGCCGTGACGCTGCGGCGGCGGGGGACGCACACGGGCAACATGATGCAGGCGGGGTACGGCGGCGCGCGGAGCGACGCGCACGGGCGCTTCCGGTTCCGCTTCGTGCCCGCGGGGCCGGCGTCGATCGCGGTGGTCGCCGCGGGGCGTGAGGCGACGATCCGCGTCGTCGAGGTCGGCGCGTCCGACGTCGACGTCGCGCTGTCGCTCGTCGCCGCGCGCGCGCTGGTGGTGCGGTACGAACCGTGCCCCAAGGAAGCCGTCGGGGAGCGGATGGCCTGGACGGTCCAGGGGCCGCTCACGTCGAGCGACCAGTTGTCGTACGGGAGCCGCGGTGCGCGCGACGGCGTCGCCGTGCCGGCGGACGGCGAGTTCCGGCTCGACGCCCCGCCGCCCGGTCGGTACGCGCTCACGCTGTACGGGACCGCCACGCTCCCTCGGTTCCAGACCGAGTTCGACGTGACGGCCGAGGAGGTCCCGGTGATCCGGGTGCCGGTCGCACCGGGAGGCCGCGTCGTCGGGACGCTGCTGGACGCCGCCGGGCGCCCGGTCGTCGGTCGGCGGCTCGCGGTGGGCCCCCTGACGTCGGAGCCGACGGACGTCGACGGGAAGTTCGGCGTCGGGCGCGTGCCGACCGGCATCCAGCCAGTCGCGATGAAGATCGGGTACTGCGGTCTCCATCTCGGGTCGGTGGACGTCGCCGCCGACCGGGAGACCCTGCTCGCGGTGCGACTGCCCGGCGCGGCGTCTTTCAAGGCCGCGATCGACGCGGCACCGGACGGCGCGTGGCTCGTGCTGACGGACGCGCAGGGGGCAACGGTCGTGGACGGACCGGTCGAGCATCGCGCGGTCGTCGCCCTCACCGGCCTTCCGGCGGGGACGCATCGCCTCCGGCTCAAGGGCGACGCGTGCGACGACTTCGACCGCGAGGTCCGGCTCGAGGACGGTGCGACGCTCGATCTGGGGACGATCGGTCCGCGATCCCGCCCGGTGGTGCCGGTACGCGTGACGATGCCGGCGGGTGTCGAGCGTCCGGCGTTGATCGTCGTGTTCGAGCCACGACGCATGCCGGAGGTCGCGGGCGAGATCCTTTACCCGGTCGGCCGGATCGAGTTCGGCGAGCAAGGCGTCGGGCGGCTGACGGGGCTGTCGGCGGGGCGTCACCGCGTGCTGCTGCAGGCCGGCGGGTCGATGTCGCAGAAGGACCTGACCGAGGTCGAGCTCGACGTCCGCGAGGGGATCACGACCCCGATCGAGATCACGATCAAGCCCTGGTGATCGCGAGGCCCGGCGGCCACCGGGCCTTGCGTACCCGGAAGAGGCCGCGTCACCGGGAGAGGAGGTCGCCCGGCAGGAGGATCGTGAGGACGCCGAGGGCCACGAAGAGGCCGGCCGCGATCCAGCGGACGACCTTCATGTTGATGCGGTGCGCGAGGACCTCGCCGAGCCAGACGGCCGGGACGTTCGCGATCATCATCCCGAGCGTCGTGCCGACGACGACCGCGACCAGCGAGGCGTGGCGGGCCGCCAGCGCGATGGTCGCGAGCTGCGTCTTGTCGCCCATCTCCGCGACGAAGAAGGCGACGAGCGTCGTGACGAACGCCCCGGCGGGCTTGACGTCGGGCTCGCCGTCGAGGGTGTCGGGCTTGAGCGCCCAGACCCCGAACGCGACGAACGCGATCCCGATCCCCCAGCGCAGGGCGGTGGGGGAGACGAGGGTCGCGAGCCAGGCGCCGACGGAGGCCGCGAACGCGTGATTGGCGATCGTCGCGACGAAGATCCCGAGGACGATCGGCCAGAAGCGGCGGAGCTTGGCCGCCAGGACGAACGACAGCAGTTGGGTCTTGTCGCCGGTCTCGGCGATCGCGACGAGGAGCGTGGAGGTGAGGAAGGCCTCGAGCACGGTCGGCGGATCGTAGGGCGGCCGACTCGGGGTGGCGTCGCCGGGCGACCCCCGGTGATTCGTACTTGTTCGGTTCCCGAAGGATCCCGAGGGGCGCCCCGGGGGGCGATCCCGCTTGGTGGACGACCCCCGGTGACCCTAGGATGCCCCGCGACCTAGGAGGGTCCTTCATGCGCACTTTGCTCTTGGCTGGCGGCGTCCTTGCGCTGGCTTCGTTCGCGGCCCCGGCCCTCGGCGACACGTCGTCGCGTGAGGTTCAGTCGGCCGTCGATGCCTACCTCGCTTCGTCGAAGGCGGACACGTCGCTCGTCGGCGGCGCCGGCCAGGCCGGCTACGACGGCGGCTTCTGGATCCGCGGCGGCTCGTTCCTCATGAAGATCAACCTGACGCTGCAGACGCGTTGGGAGGGCTTCGACTGGGACGACACGGCCTTCGAGCCGGGTCCCGGCGGCGACCTGTCGGGCTTCTCGCTCCCCCGCGCCACGCTGAAGTTCTCGGGCGACGCGACCTGCGACGTCCACTACTACGCCGAGCTCGAGTTCGGCCACAGCGGCGACTGGTTCGACAACAACAACGCCCAGGGCGCCGGGTTCACGAACTTCCACCAGCGGTCGCTCCTCAACCAGACCGAAGGCGATCCCTCCACCGGCTACGGCACGCTGCGCGAGGGCTGGATCGAGTACGAGACGAGCCCGTACCTGATCTTCCGCATGGGCCTCGTCAAGACGCCGACCACCCGTCAGCTCATGACGCCGCCCGAGATGCAGCAGTTCGTGGACGTGTCGATGGCCTCGGCCTTCATCGGCCAGACGATGCCGGGCTACACGGACCGTAACCGCGACTACGGCGCGCTCCTCCACGGCGCGTTCGGCTGCGACGGCGAGTTCCAGTACATGGTCGCGATCACCAACGGCGACGGCCCGGTCCACCGCAACGTGCTCGACGGCACGACGGACGACTGCTTCGCCTACTCGGCCCGCGTGAACTGGGACATCAAGGGTCACCTCGGCTACGAGGAGGGCGCGCTGCGCTCGCACGAGTGCGAGTGGGCGGCCTCGATCGGCGCGTGGGTGCACTACTTCACCGACGCGGCGCAGCACAACCCGTTCGCGAAGGACTCGGACAAGCTCGAGTGGGGCGTGGACGCGGCGTTCGCCTGGGGCGGCTTCTCGTTCACGGCGGCCTACAACTCGTACGACTGGGAAGGCCCGGGCGGCGACGTCGACGGCTTCTCGTGGTTCGCGCAGGCCGGCTACCTGTTCCCGGGCACGGCCTGGGAGCTCGCGGCCCGGTACGGCGCGTACGAGGCGAACGACACGGGCTCGACGTCCACGACGACCGAGGTCGGCGTCGCGGTGAACTACTACATCGACGGGCACGCCGACAAGGTGACCCTCGACGTGGCGTTCCTGTCGCCGGACGACTTCGGCAACATCTTCGCCGACACGTACACCGGCTACAGCGCCACGGGCGACAGCGACGCGGTGCTGGTGCGGCTGCAGTGGCAGCTCGCACTCTGACGATCGCACGGTTGTGTTGATCCTCGACGCCCGGCCGTTCATCGGCCGGGCGTCTCCGTTTCCACGCTGCCACTGTAGTTGGCTCGCGCGGCTGTTCGGGCGCTCGCTTCCAAGGGAAGGGACCCGAGGCCCGGCGCGATTCGAGGGGGAGAGAGGGGCTCAACGCCCTACGGCTCCTGCGCTCCGCCGGGCCGCGCGCAGACCCCTAGATCCGAACGGGCCTCGCGTGCCAGCGACGCGGGCGGCAGAGGGCGGCCAGGACAGCGGTTGAGGACGCCCGGACCTCATCGGCCGGGCGTTTCCGTTTTGACGCTGCCACGGTTATCTCCTCGCGCGGCGGTTCCGGCGCTCGCGGGGCGTGCGTGGGGGGGGCGTCGGCGACCGGGCCTCGCGGTCCCGGGAGCACGAGCGGGCGCCGGGCGGTTCTGGCAGACTGGATGTATGCGACGCCGAGGGGCCCTGCTGATCGCGCTGATGCTCGTCGGCCGGGCGGGCGGTGCGCGCGCCGAACAGCAGGACGCGTTCTCGGTCGCCCTGTCGCGCGTGACGCTCGAGGTGGACGGGCGCACGATCGCCGCGCTCCCGGCGGACACACGGCTCGGGGAATTCGGCACCGTCAACCTCGTCACGGACCGGAATCGCGTCTTCGCGCGGGACGCCGCGACCGGCGAGCAGCGATGGGTCGCCGAGATGCCCTTCGGGCGCCGGTGGGTCGAGGTCGTACGGGACGCGAAGACCGCGTACGGCCTGTTCACGCAGGCGGACGTGGCGGCCCTCGCGGAGCCGGCGACGAAGTCGACGGGGGTGAACTGGGTGGCGGACGGCCCGGACCGCGTGCGTCGCCTGTCGCTCGCGAAGGGGACGTGGCGGCCCGCCTTGTCGGTGGAGGGGCGCGTCCGGACCGTCGTCGTCGCGGGCAGCGACGTCGTGGTCGTGAGCGACCCCGAGCCGGGGCGCGTGACGTTCACCTGCTTCGCCGCCGACGGCGACGCGCCGCGGTGGAGCCGGTCGATCCGGTCGCCGGTGCCGCTCGGGATGCAGCCCGGCTACTTCAGCCAGCTCCCGACCGGCGCCGTGCCGGAGGAGACGACGGGCGCGGGGGTGGTCGCCGCCGGCGACGTGTTCGTCACCTGCGCCGGGGCGTCGCAGGAGATCGTCGCGCTGGACCGCGTGGACGGCTCGGTGCGGTGGCAACTCGATCGGTTGTGGGAGTTCGACCGGTACCAGGAGCGGCCGAACCTCTTCGGCTGGGGCTTCATGCGCCCGCCGACCGACGAGGCCCGGCGCGATCTCGCGCGCCGGTGCCGGATCGTGGCCGGGCCGATCGTCGTGGGCGACGGACCCGGGCAACGGCTGTTCTTCGGCGTGACGCGGGACCGGCTCGAGAGCACCGGCTCGCCGGTGGCGGAGTCGATCACGTACGAGCTCTCGGGCGGCGAACTCGTCTCGATCACCCGGCTGCCCACGCCCGTCCGGCGCGAAGGTT
>JAEUHO010000573.1 GCA_016795345.1 Planctomycetia bacterium
CCGGCGGCGGTCGGGCTCCCGGGACCGCGAGGCCCGGTGGCCGGCGCGGCGACGCCGCGCGGAGCAGGCGCCGCGGGCGTCTGTCGGCGAACGGGCCTTGCGTCGGCGGAACGGCTCCGCGTCCCCCGAGCGCGGGACCCGGGCGTCGCGCGCGCCCATGGGGCCGTGCGCGGGGGCGGGCCGCGTCGTGACACGCGCGGCGACCGACGCGGGTACCGTACGGACGCGACCGACGGCACGGAGGCACGCGCGCGATGGAGCGGAGACCGACCCTCGTTCGGCGACTCGCGATCGTCGGCGCGGTCCTCGTCGCCGGCGCCGCGGCGCGCGCGGCCCCGGACCCGGTGGCCACGTTCCGCGCGGAGGTGCGGCGGCTGCAGGCGGAGGAGCGCGCATACGGCGAAGCGTTCCCGGCGCGCCAGCGCGAGGCGCTCGACCGGCGGCAGGCCATCCTCCGCCAGCACTCGGACGCGAACGTGAGTCCGATCCCGGACGACGCGAACGCGCCGGTCGCGGCGCTCGCGCGTCCGCTCGCGGCGATCGAGGCCCGACGGGGCGAGGCGGCGCTCGCGCTCGCGCGTTCGGGGGCGCCCGCGGCCGGGCCGGTGCTGCTCGACGACGCGTTCGCCACGGTGGCGGCGGCCGAGGCGCTCGACGCCGAGATCCTCGCCGCGCGTCCGACGGTGTTCGGGACGATCCACGACCAGGCGCCGGCGTTCCGCCGGAGCGCGCTCGCGACCCGCGAGGCGGCCGCGATCGCGGCCCTCGCCGCGGTCCCGGGCGCGGCGGCGTTCCTCGCGGGGGACGCGTGGGCCGAGGCCGTCGAGAAGGACGGGAAGCGGAGCGTCGCGCGGCGCGTGCTCGTCGTCGACGTCCTCGGGCGCGTGGCGGCGCGCGAGTCCGTCGCGTTCCTGACGTCGGTGGGGCAGTCGCCGCTGGTGTGCCTGCGGCAGGCGGCGATCGAGGCGGCCGCGCGCTGCGGCGCCGCGGGCGAGGAGGCGCTGCGGGCGGGGCTGTCGGACCCGCACGTGCTCGTGCGGCGCGCGACGCTCGCCGCGCTGCGGGCGTCCGCGCCGACGACGGGCCGGATGCTGCGGAGCCTCGTCGCGCGGTTGGCCGAGGCGCGCGGCGCGGAGCGGCGCGAGACCGTCGAGGCGCTGCGCGCGCTCTCGGGGCAGGCGTTCGCCGACGATCCCGCGGCGTGGGGGGGCTGGCTCGCGACGCGGCAGGCGGGCATCGACGCGGGCACGTTCGACGCGCGACGCGAGGTCCCCGCGGGGTCCGCGACGACCGCGGCGGTCGCGGCCACGGTGCCGTTCTACGGCCTCAGGCTCGCCGCCGACGGCGTCGTGTTCGTGATCGACTGGACGCTGCCGATGGTCTACCCGGCGGACCTCGCGTTCGCGCGCACCGGCAAACCGATCGACTGGTTCGGCGCCGACGCGTCGTGGGTGGGCCGACAGGGCCAGGAGCGGCAGCAGACCGTCGTGCGCCGCGAGCTCGCGCGGACCCTGACGGCGATGGGGCCGCACGGGAGGTTCGGGGTCGTGGCGCTCCGCGACGGCTCGCGCGACGCCTGGCCGAAGATCCAGGAGGACGCGGTCCTCGGTAGGCGTGCGCTCCTCGCCTGCGACGCGCGGTCGATCGCGCGGCTCGACGGCGTGTTCGACGCGACGCCGCCCGGGTGGTCGCGGTGGCACGAGAGCCTCGACGGGCTCTGGATCGCGGCGGACCTGGCGCACCTCGGCCCCGGGCCGCTCGTCGAGCTGGGCACGCCGGTGGCGGACACGCTCGTGTTCGTGAGCGACGGCCGGCACCGCGGCGGGCGGTACCTCCTCGTCGAGGAGGAGGTCGCCGCGTTCGTGCGCTGGAACCGCTTCCGACGGCTCGTCGTCCACACGGTGCGGATCGCCGACGCCGGGACCGCCGCCGCCGCGCTGCTCGAGGGCTACGCACGCGGGTCGGGCGGGACCTCCGACTGGTCGGTGCGCGCGCCGCCGCGGTGACGGCCGTCGTCGTACTCGATCGGACCCCGCGCGGTCAGACGCGACGGACGAGATTCCCCTTCCGGCGGACCATGTGATCGTAGTCCCACTGGATCACGCGCGCGTCGGCGAGCCACGCGGCGAGCGCGGCGTCGTCGATCTCGTCGACGGACGTGTAGCGCTTCTCGGCGGCCTTGAAGGAGCCCTCCTTCGTGAGCCCCTTCGCGCGGAACGACTGCCCGCTCCAGAAGAGCAGGCGCATGCAGCCCTTGAGCTTGCCGTACCCGACGATCGGGTTGCCGTCGAGGAACCAGACCGGATGGGCGTGCCACACCTTGTTCTCGGCGTCGGGGAGCGCCGCGTCGATCCGCGCGGCGAGCGCCTTCGCGATCGCGCGGTCGGTGGGGGCGAGGGCGGCGTTGTAGGCGCGCGTGTCGGCGTGCATGGTCGTGCCTCCGAGGGCCGTCCGCCCGGCGCGCCGGATCGTAGCGCGGGGCGCACGGGGTGGCGTTCGGCCCGGTCGCCGGGCCCGCGCGACGGTCGCCGCGTCCTGGGGTGGGCTTCGTGGATCGATGCATCCGTTTTCCGCCGAGGGCGTCGATTTCACGCGGCCCCGGTGCGGGGGTAGACTCCGCCGCCGTCCCCGATCGAGGAACGAATCCCGTGCGAACCCCTGCCCTCTTCCTCGCGTGCGCCCTCGTGCTGGCCGCCGCGCTCCCCGCGCCGCGCGCGCATGCCGCCGCCAAGCAGCCGAACATCCTCCACATCGTGGTGGACGACCTCGGCTGGAAGGACGTCGGCTTCAACGGCTGCGTCGACATCAAGACGCCGAACATCGACAAGCTGGCGTCGGGCGGCGCGAAATTCGCGCAGTTCTACACGCAGTCGATGTGCACGCAGACGCGCGCCTGCCTGATGACGGGCCGCTATCCGTGGCGCTACGGCCTGCAGACGGCCGTCATCCCGGGCACCGCGCCCTACGGCCTCGACACGAGCGAGGTCCTCGCGCCGCAGTGCCTCAAGGAGGCGGGGTACGCCACCGCGATCATCGGCAAGTGGCACCTCGGCCACTCGGACCTGGAGTACTGGCCCAAGCAGCGCGGCTTCGACCTCGCCTACGGCGCCACGATCGGCGAGCTCGATTACTACACGCACGGCGACACCGGCGTCCTCGACTGGTTCCGCGACAACAAGCCGGTCTACGAGGAGGGGTACACGACGAACCTCCTCGGGGCCGCCGCCGCGGAGTACATCGGGGCCCAGGACCCGAACAAGCCCTTCTACCTCTATCTCGCCTTCAACGCGCCGCACACGCCGTACCTCGCCCCGCCGGAGACGATCGCGAAGTACGCGTCGATCGAGGACCCCACGCGCCGCACCTATGCCGCGATGGTGGACTGCCTCGACGAGAACATCGGCAAGGTCGTCGCCGCCCTCGAGAAGAAGGGGCTGCGCGACAACACGCTGATCGTCTTCCACAGCGACAACGGCGGCACGCGCGACGCGATGTTCGCCGGGCAGATGGCGGACGTCTCGAAGATCAAGATCCCCTGCGACAACGGTCCGTACCGCGGTGGCAAGGGACAGCTGTTCGAGGGCGGCTGCCGCGTCGCCGCCTGCGCCAACTGGCCGGGCCGCATCCAGCCGGGCGAGGTCACCGGCATGTTCCACGCCGTGGACCTGTTCCCCACGTTCGCCGCGCTGGCCGGCGCGTCCACCGCGAAGTGCAAGCCGCTCGACGGTCTCAACGTGTGGGAGACGATCGCGTCGAACAAGCCCTCGCCGCGCACCGAGCTCGTCTACAACATCGAGCCGTTCCGCGCCGCGATCCGGCAGGGCGAGTGGAAGCTGATCTGGCGCACGCTCGTGCCGACCAGCGTCGACCTCTACAACCTCGCCGACGACCCGTACGAGAAGAACAATCTCGCGACGGCCCACCCGGACCGCGTCGCCGCGATGCAGGAGCGCGTGAACGCCCTCGGCCGCGAGTGCGCGAAGCCGCTGTTCCTCGCCTACGTCGCCGAGACGGGCCTCAAGCACGGCCCGCCGGTCATCGGCTCCGAGCCGGGGCAGCCCCGCGCGCTCATCGGCGGTGGGGGCCCCTCGATCACCGACGAGGGCTTCGGCGCCGAGGGCCACCGCTAGCCTCTTCGAGCCCAGGCGTACGCCGTCGTGCGCCCGGGCCCGTTCGCGCTCCCGAGCCGCGGCCGCGGCGCCGCGTGGCGACCCCGCGCCGGTGCTGCGCACCCGCGCGCCCGTCGAGGCCGCGGGCACCGTCCGACGACCGACGGCGACCCTTGTCGCGGTCGCCCCCCGGGACCGCTGGGCCCGGTCGCCTGCGACGTCGTCGACTCGACCGGGCGCCGGTGCGTCGTCGGCGGCTCGCGCGCCGCGCGTCCCTCGGCGCAGGCACGACGACGTGTGTCGCCCCTGCGTGGGGTGCCGCTCCGCTCGTTGGTTCGCGATGCCAGCGATCGTGCCCGCGACGGCGAGGCGGGTGGAGCGCCCGGGACTCTTGCGCTTCGTCCGCGCTCCCAGGGCGGGGGCACGCGGCCGAGCACGCGGGTGGGTCGGCGCCGTGGGTGGACTGTATGGTGGGCGCATGCGCGCCGAAGTCAGTGCCGAGCGAGTCCGGGAGTTCCTCGGCCGTTTCGGCCGCGCGGCGCGAGGTCCCGGCACGGTGTTCCTCACCGGGGGCGCGACGGCGCTCCTGCTGGGGTGGCGGGCCGCGACCATCGACATCGATCTCTCGATGGACCCCGAACCTCGCGGGGCGTTCGAAGCCATCGCACGGTTGAAGGTCGACCTCGACGTGAACGTCGACATCGCCTCGCTTGCGGACTTCATCCCGCGGTTGCCCGGCTGGCGAGAGCGCTGCCGCTTCATCGAGTCCGTGGGCGACATCCAGTTCTTCCACTACGACCCGTCCTCGCAGGCGCTCTGGAGGCTGGAGCGCTACCACCAACGGGATCTCGAGGACGTCCGACAGATGTTGCGCCGGGGCCTGATCCGAACCGAGGACCTGCTGCGGCTTCTCGGCGCCATCGAGCCCGAGATGCTGCGCTACCCCGCCGTGGACCCATCCGAGTTCCGCAGGAAGGTCGAGCAGTTCGTGTCGTCGGCCGAGGGCGCCTCGTGATCGACGCACTCGCCGATCTCGAGAGCCTCCCGGGGGCCGAACGGGTCCTGCCGGGCTTGGCGGATCTCCTGGCCGGACGCGAGACGGTCGAAGCGTTGCTGGTGGCGATCGCCGCGCCGCGCCTGCGGCGATTGGGGCTCGCGATCCCCGTGCGCGACGACTTGGAGCCCGAGCGCCGGCTCTACGTGCTCCTCTCGACCGTGAATCCGCACGACGTCCACGCGCGCTACAACGCGCTGCTCCGGCGCCTGATCGCGTTCTCCCAGGCGCTCGAGGGGCGCATGTCGCGCGCGCGGCGCTCCTCGGAGGCCCGGTAGTCGCCGCAATCCTGCGGTGCAGACACTCGTGAGCGGGGGCGGGGTACGGCCGCGCGAGGTGGCGCCCTTCCGTGGAGTCCGCCCGCCGCGAACCGGCGGGTCAGACCGTCAGCCCGGTCGCAGCCGTGCGAACGACTTGACGCAGTCCGGGCACACCCCGTGGGAGATCAGGGGCAGCGGCGTTGCGCCGAACAGGCCGAGCTCCTCGACGGCTCGTTCGAGGGGCGCCCAGGCGGGGCCGATCGCCACCGCGTGATACCACGCGCACATCGAGATCACTCGGTCGTCCCGGGGGGCCGTCCCATCGAGCAGCGGGACCGCCTCCCGCTCGATCTCGCGCTCGACCTGCGTCGAGAACTCGACTCGCCGGCCGTCCGGGCTCCACATCCGCATCGTCAGGTGTCGCTCTGCCGCGGGGGAGTCGCACCGGAACGGAAACGCGCGTGGGCGACGGTCGAGCCGGCAGCTCTTGACCAGCGCCCGGTAGATCGCGGACACCTCCGTTCCCCGGATGTGGCTCCACAGCGGGGTCCCCTGCACGCGGTCCGCGAGGCCGGGTTGGCCGTTCTCGGCCGCGAACGCGCCGAACCCGGTCCGGTGCGGGATCTCGATGCGGTCGGCCGCATCGATCTCGTACGCGACGGGCTCGGGGCGGGGCGACATCGGCGGACTCCCGTACCGGAGCGAGCATCGCAACGTCCGCACGCGGCCGGGTGCGCCGGGGACGCGCGAGGCCGCCGCGCTCGGGTCCCCGCGACGTCCGGGACGGACCCCTGCGACGCCGCCCGAACCGGAAGCACGCTTTGGGCGCCCGCTCTAGGGCGCCACGTCGAACGCGCTCCGCGGCGTGTGGACGCCCGGCGGCTGCGAGAGGTCGAGGTCCTCGAACGTCGCCCACACCTCGTAGGCGCCGGCAGGGAGGCCGGACAGGCGCAACTCGATCCCGTACGAGGACTCGCCCTTCACCGTGCGGAGCGCATCGCCGGGCGAGCGGAGCACCCAGACGGTGTCGTGCGGCCCCTTGCCGTCGTCGAGCACGCGCGTCGAGGTCCCGTCCGGGCGCCACGAGGATCCGTCTCGGTCGTGGAGAGAGAGCGCGGTGTCGGGGATCGGCGCGCCCACGCGCCGGACCAGGACCCGGACGTCGCGCGACCGGAACTCCATCGGCTCGTCGCCCCGGTACCCGAGGCGCAGTTGGATCCCCTGGACGCCGTCGGGACGCACGCTCGCCGCGCCGATGCGGAGGTCGAGGCTCGCGCGCCCGCCGAAGCGTGGGCTCGCGGCCCGGAGCTTCTCGATCGACGAGAGGACCAGGGGCTCGGGCAGCGATCCCCGCAGCGGGGACCGACTCTCGATCGCGACCGGCTTCCCGACGAGCGGGGCCACGGTCGGCCGCAGCTCGTCCGCGAGCCGCACCGAGTGGACGCCGTTCGAGAGCCAGAGCGCGCCCCAGCGGTCGGTCTCCACCCACCCTTGATGGGTGAACTTCTGTTCCGCGGGAACGGTACCCGCAGCGCGGGCCAGCGAGCCGTCCCGATCCTCCATCCAGACGTCGAACGGCGTGTCCAGCGCGACGCCTCGTCCCGTCTCGAACTCGAATCGACCGCTCGCGACACCGTCCTTCCAGGAGGTGATCGTGAGGCGCGCCGAGCGCAGATTCGCCCGCCACCGCTTGGCGTCGTCCTCCGAGAGCAGGTCGTGGTAGCCGCGATCGTCGTTGAACTGGGAGCGCTCCGCGACGGCGTCCAGCGTCCACGGCAAGGGCCCCTTCGGCGGTGCCTTCGTCGTGATCCCGACCGACCACCCGAAGGTCTCGAGCGCCGCCCAGAGTCCGCGATTCCCGTCGTAGCCGGAGCGGTCCCACTCGACTCGGAAGCCCTCGAATGCGGCGACGCCCTCGAGCCGAGGCAGCCGACCGCCGGCGAGGTCCTCGACGATGGTCAGCTGCGCGGATCCCGGCATTCCCGGAGGCAACTCGCCCGCCGGCACGTCCCTCGCCTCGACGGTGATCCGGACCCGCCCCGGCCGAAGGGCCGTGAGAACCCCCTTCTCGCTCACGGATGCGAGGTCGACGGGCTCCGCGTGCCAGACCACCGGCGACGCGAGAGGTGTCGCGGGGTTCGAGGCGCCACGTCGGACCTTCGGCAAGTAGACCTGGAGCTGGAGACCCTGCCCGACGGCGAGGTGAGTGACGCCGGCGGTGGAGACGTGGAGGTCGAAGGTCGGCGTGGACTCGGCACGACCTGCCGTCAGCACGCAGAGGGCCAGCGTCGCGCCGAGGAGCGTCAGCCGGTGTCGTCGCATGGCCCCCAGTATCGCTCGCCGAGCCAGGAGGGCGACGGTGCGCGTGGAAAGCGTGTGGGAGCCTCGGCGTGCGCTGGACCCAGCAGGCACATGCCGAGGCGGCGGCATGCCGTCGAAGCCGCGCTCGCTCGCGCGGATTCCCCGCGTCCGTCGCCACCCGAGCTGGACCTGCAACCTCGTCCGGCGCGACCCCGTCAACGCATGTCTCGACGGGCCCGTGAACGAACCGTCGCTGTTGCCCCGAGGGGCGGCTCCGCGCGGTCATTCGTCACCTCAAAGTGGTCCCCCGTCTCGCTCCGGGACATCGACCACCTCCACGCCGGGACACCCCGGCAGAACGATGGCGATTCCTCCAGTCATTTCTCCGCTTCCTGCGCGGTTTGTTTCGGTCGGGGACACACCCGACGCTGCGGACGTTCAAGCGGGACTGCGTCGCGGCGGGCCTAGGGACCAAGACCAGGGCCGCCGGCACCGCCACGGGCCAGGAGCGCTGCGACCTCGCAGACGAGAGCGGGCGGGCGCTCGACTTCCACTGCCTCCGGGTGACGTTCGTCAGCAACCTCGTCGCCGCCGGGGTCCACCCCCGGGTCGCGCAGGCGCTCGCGAGGCACGCGAACGTCGAGACGACCATGGCGGTCTACGCGGACCTGACGGCGCTCGATTTGAGGGGGGCGGTGGAGCGGGCGGGGGGGGCGCACGCCGATCCAGCGCGCCGAGGTGCGGACGGGGTAGCGCCGGCCAATCCGCCCTCGACACGGGCCGCGACCTTTCAGGCCAGAAGGTCGAGCAGATCGCCGTCGAAGAGGTTCGCGCGTGGCCCGATGACCGCGGGGTCCTGCGGTGCGCGTCGGGGTGCACGGCTCTCACGGCGGTCGGGGGTCCCGACGGGTGGCCGAGCGCGCGAGGCGACGTCTGG
>JAEUHO010000597.1 GCA_016795345.1 Planctomycetia bacterium
GTGCGCTGGCTCGCGCCCCGCGCCGACGACGTGGACCTCGCGGGCGACCGCGAACGCGCCGTCGCCGCCGCGGCCCTCGAGGCCGTCCACCTCGCGACGGGCGACCGCGCCGTCGGCACCGCGGCGGAGCGCGCGCGGCGCTCCCTGCCCCGCGGCGCCGCCCCGCACGGCACGCCGGACCCCGCGCGCGCGCTCGACTTCGTGCGCACCGGCCCCCGCGAGCTCGCCTCGGCCCGCTGACGGCGCCCTCGGCCGCGAGCGACCCGCGCCACGCCGACCGGCGTGGAAGAATGGGCCCGTGACGCCGTGACCGACGCCCCGCCCCCGCCCGACACGCCGCTCGTCCGCGCGCTCGCGGTCGTCACCGTCGGCGCGCTCGTCGTGTCGGGCATCGGCCCGTACGACGGCCCGACCTGGTGGATGGAGGTCGCGCCGGTCCTCGTGGGGCTGCCGCTGCTCGTCCGGACGCGCCGCACGTTCCCCCTGACGACGCTGGCGTACGTGCTGCTCACGGTCCACGCGGTGATCCTGGTCGTCGGCGGGCACTACACGTACGCGCGGGTGCCGCTCGGGGACTGGGCCCGCGACGCGTTCGGCCTCGCGCGCAACCCGTACGACCGCCTGGGGCACGTGGCCCAGGGGTTCGTGCCCGCGATCGTGGCGCGCGAGGTGCTGCTGCGGACGTCGCCGCTGCGCCGCGGGGGCTGGCTCTTCACGCTGGTGACGGCGCTCTGCCTCGCGATCTCGGCGGTGTACGAGCTGCTCGAGTGGGCGACGGCGGTGATCGCCGGCGGCGGGGCCGTCGAGTTCCTCGGCACGCAGGGCGACGTGTGGGACGCGCAGGCCGACATGGCGTGCGCGTGGGTCGGCGCGACGGCCGCGCTCGTCCTGCTCGGCCGCGTCCACGACCGTCAGCTGCGGGCCCTCGGCGTGCCGTGAGCGGCGCGCGCCGCACGGCCGCCCGGCGCGACGTCAGCGCGTCGGGGCGACGGCCTGCGTCGTGAAGCGGAGCGGCAGGCGCAGGCGGTCGGGCGCGGCCACGCCGTCGACGCGGCGCGGGTCGTACGTCCAGCCGGCGACGGCCTCGACCGCCGCGGCGTCGAGGACCGCGTAGCCGGACGTCCGCTCGAGCGCCACGTTCGTGACGCGGCCGTCCGGCCCGACGTCGACGATCAGCCAGGCCACGCCCTGCCAGCCGGCGCGGAGCGCCTCCTCGGGGTACCGCGGCGGGCGGTTCGTCGGGTGCGCGCGGGCCAGCGTGGAAACCTCGGCGGCACCCGCGCGCTGCGCGACCGACGGGGCCCTCGCGGGCGCGGGCACGGGCGTGGGCACCGGCGCGGGCGCGGGCGCGGGCTCCGCGCGCGTCCGCCGCGTGCGCGCGGTCGGCGACGGCACCGGCAACGGCGGCGTCGGGTCGTCCACCACCGGCGCGAGGTCGTCCGGCGGCGGGGCCGCGTCGTCCGGCGGGAGGGGCGGCTCGGCGACCGTCGGCTCCACGACGACCGGGTCCTCGATGCGGAGGTCGCTCGACGGCGGCGTCGCGACCACCTCCGGGGCGTCGAACGCCGCGCCGACCTCGACGGCGTCGAACGAGAGGACGAGCGCGTCGCGGTCGGCGGTCCCGCGACCGGCCGCGAACGCCGTCGCGCCGACGAGCGCCCCGGCGTGCAGGAGCACGCTGGCGACGACCGACGGGCGGAGGGCGAGGCGCGACATGGACGGTTGAACCTACGCGGAGCCTATCCCAACGGCCTGTCCGCTGCGCCGGGCGATCCGGTCGCCGCGGCGGGCCGGCTCGCCTCGCACCGGTCTCACCGGGCGCGCGGCGGAGTCACGTCCGGACCGAACCTGCGGGGGGCAGGCTTCGAGGTCAGCGCACGACCGGGGGGTGTCGGTTCGGGCCTTCCCCCCCCCGCCGCGGGAACCGGGGGGAGCGGGTCTGCGAGCGAGAGGAGAGTCCAAGTCCCCGCCCGCGTCCGCCGCCCCCCCGCGGCATGGTCAGAACTGCACCTCGAACGCCAGCGTGAGGTACCGGCCGGCGTCCTCGACGCCGCTGCCGTGGTGCTTGTAGCGCTCGTCGAGGAGGTTCCCCGCCTCGACGACCAGCTCGAGATGACGGTCCACCTGGTAGCCGACGCGGACGTTCACCGTCATCCAGCCGGGCGTGCCGTCCGGCCCGATCCGGAAGTCGGCCTCGTCGGCGGCCGAGAGGCGGGTCTGGCGCGCGGACCACCGCGAGAACGGCTCGATCCAGAGGCGGCTGTCGCACCGGGTCCACCGGGCGCCGACGAGCCCGTTGAGCGGCGGCACCTTGTTGAGGGGCTGGTCGGTCTCGAGGTTCGTGCCGCGCGCGTACGACGCGCTGCCGAACGCGCGCCAGCCGCGCCCGAGGTCCACGTCGGCCCACACCTCGCCGCCGTACATCTCGGCGTCGGCGACGTTCTCGCGGGTCGAGACCGGCAGCGCGTCGATGATCAGGTTCGTCTGGACGCGCTGGATGAGGTCGGTGAAGTCGGAGTACCACAACGCGAGGCCCGCCCGCCACGCGCAGCGGTCGACCTTGAGGCCGAGCTCGTAGGAGATCACGTGCTCGGGCTCGAGGTCGGCGTTCGGGATCTCGATGCCCGTCGCGGCGCGGTCGAACACGGTGGTGTCGTCCACGTTCGGCGCGCGGAAGCCCTGCGCGATCGAGCCGTAGGCGCGCCAGCCCGGCGAGAACTCGTACGACGCGGCGAGGCTGCCGGTGAGCTCGTCGGTGACGTCGTCGTCCTCGGCGACGGGCGGGTTGGTCGTCGGCCGCGCGGCCGTGTGCAGGTCGAAGCGGCTGTACCGCAGCCCCGGCACGATCAGCCAGCACGGCGACGGCGTCCACTCGTCCTGCACGTAGATGCCGAGCGGCATCCACGTGGAGCCGGTCGGGTACCGCGACTGGCCGGCCGTGACGACGCCGGTCGTCGTGTTCGTGTCGCGCCGCCGGCTGTAGACCTCGTCGTGGTAGAGCTCGAACCCCGCGGTGACGCGGTGGTCGCAGTGCGGCCGCAGCGTGACGTGCCCGAACACGCCCCACGTGTCCACGCGGTCGTACAGGCGGCGCTCCCGCGTCGGGCTGGCGGACCGCACCTCGAAGCGCCCCTCGTCCCAGCGCTGCACGTTGACGTTCAGGCGCCACGCCTCGACGAACGACCCGGGCCGCTCGCCGCGCCAGTCGAGGTACATGAGCTGGCGGCGCTGCGGCTCGAACTCGAACGCGAGGTTCGTGCCGGACTCGATGGCGTCGGTGCGCGGGACGTCGCGGTCCTCGTAGTACTGGTAGGCGAGGGCGAGCCGCTGCCCGACGGCGGGCGCGTACTCGAGCCGCAGGTCCGAGCCGAGCCCCTCGTAGCCGGTGTCGTCCTGCCGGCCGCCGCCGTCGCCGACGCGGAGGTCGTCGAAGTGGTGGCCGTTCACGCCGCCCGTGAAGCCGAAGCCGCGGTACGACCCCTCGTAGCGGCCGGCCACGGTCCCGCCGTCGGTCGCCGTGCCGACGTTGCCCGCGAGGAGCGCGTTCAGGTCGAGGCAGCAGGTGAGCTCGTCGCGGCGGCGCGGGATGAGGTTGATGACGCCGCCCAGCGCGTCCGACCCGTACATCACCGAGCCCGGGCCGCGCAGCACCTCGATGCGGTCGAGCATGTACGGGTCCACGAGCGTGAGGTACTGGGTCGGGCCGCTCCGCGTCGTCGCGTTGTTCAGCCGGATCCCGTCCATGAGCAGCAGCACCTGCTCGCCGGTGAGGCCGCGGACGATCGCCGAGCCGCCGCCGAGGTTCGTCTGCTGGACGAAGACGCCGGGCTCCTGGTCGAGGGCCTGCGGGGTCGTGCGGGAGGCCTGCTGGAGGATGTCCTCCGCGGACACCGTGGACGTCGCGCGCGGCACGACGAAGTCGGCGAGGCTCGTCCGCGTGGGCGTCGAGACGTTCGCGTCGAACGGCACGACGTAGCGGTCCGCCCGGACCACGACCTCGTCCACCGTGCGGGGCGCCGGCGGGGGCGCGGGCACGGGCACGGGCGCCGGGGCCGGCGGCGCGTCGGCGGCCCAGGCGGCCGGAGCCTTGACCGCGGGAGCCCCGAACAGGGCGAACAACACCGAGACGACGACGATCGGTCGCATGGATCCCTCCCAGGACGGGGGGAGAGCGACCCGCGTCGCGGCCCGGTTCACGGCGACGCCGCCGCCCGCGGGGCGGCGCGGCCGCGGCGGGGTCCGCGCGGCGTCAGGGCGGCGTCAGGACGACGTCCACGCCGGTCACGCGGGTCCCCGACGGGACGGGGAACGGCGTCGCGGGGGTGCCGCCGAAGTTCCCGCACGCGTCGCCGACCTCGCAGAAGAAGCCGTCGCCGTCGAGGTCCGTGCCCGCGCGCACCGTGTAGTCCCCGGGGACCACGCCGTCGAAGACGAAGCGGTACCCCTGGTCGGACGTGGCGAAGCCGGACTTCACGACGCCGCCCGTCGACGCGCGGCGGAGCACCACCGACACCGCGGCCCCGAGGAACCGGAACGGCCCCACATCGAGCACGACCCGGACGGTCCCGAGGACGGTGGTGCCCTGCCGGACGAAGACCGTGCCCGCGTACGCGCCGTCGGCGAGCCCCGTCCGGTCCGCGACGATCGCGACCTGCGAGGCCGTGGCGGGCGCGCCCGGGAGGGCCAGCATGGCGAACGCGCTCAACCAGGGCGTCGTGCCGTCCGTGGTCACCGCCACGTTGTCCACCGTCAGGGTGCCCCCGCCGGCGTTCATCACGTCCACCGTGACGACGTTCTCGCCCTCGACGATCCGCACGGCCGTCGAGGAGAGCAGCAGCCGCGGCGGGTCGGCGCGCGGCGTCCCGCGGTCCGCGAGCACCTTCCGCACCGCCTCGCCCACCTGCAGCAGCCCCGCGCCCGTCGTGACGTCGGGGCCCGCGAGGTCGAGGTCGCGGCAGGTCGCGAGGAGCGTCGCGCGCACCTGCGACGCCGTGAGCGTCGGCTCGACGGAGCAGAGGAGGGCCGCGGCGCCCGCGACGTGCGGGGCCGCCATGCTGGTGCCCTCGAGCCGCCCCCACGACGCCGCGGCGGGCGAGCGCGTCTCGTCGAGCACCGTCGAGAGGATCCCGTCCTCGAACCCGTCGGCGGCGCGGTCGCGCCCGAAGCCGCCGCCCGGCGCGCACAGGTCGAGCGCCGCGCCGGTGTTCGAGTACGCGGCGTGCACGAGGCGGCCGTCCACGGCCCCCACCGCGAGCACCTCGGGGTACGCCCCGGGGAACAGCACCTCGCCGCCGTCGTTGCCCGACGACGCCACCAGCAGGCACCCGGCGGCGGCCGCCGCGACGACCGCGTCGTGCAGCTCCGCGACGTCCACCGACGTGCCGAGGGACAGGTTCACGACCCGCAGCGGGGCCGCGAGCGCGGGCCCGCTCGCGGTGCCCACGAGGCCCGCCGCGTACCGGATCGCGTCCGCGAGGTCGCTCGACGTCCCGCCGCCGCGGCCGATCGCGCGCAGCGGCATCACCCGGCAGCCCGGCGCGACGCCCGCCATGCCGTACCCGTCGTTCGCCCGCGCGGCCACGATCCCCGCGACGTGCGACCCGTGCCACGCGGACGTCCCGTCGCGGTTGTCGCGGGCGCCCTCGTCGGTCGGGTCGGGGTCGCGGCCGTCGCCGTCGCCCGCGGCCGTCGGGTCGCTGACGAAGTCGTAGCCGCCGACGCGCTGCAGGTCGAGGTCGGGGTGCGCGACGATCCCCGTGTCGATCACGCCGACGACGACCGACGCGACGCCGTACGAGACGTCCCACGCCGACGGCGCGCCGATCGCCGACAGGTTCCACGCCCCGCCGAACAGGGGGTCGTTCGGCGTCGCGAGCGCCCGGACCACCGCGTCCGGCTCCGCGCGCGCGACACACGGGAGCGCCCGCAGCCGCGCGGCGTGCGCGAGGACCTCGCGCGTCGGCACCCACGTCGACGACGGCAGCTCGACGACCACCGTCCCGGACGACGTGGTCCGCACGACCTCGGCGCCCGCGGCCCGCAGCGCGGCGAGCGCGGCGTCGCGGGGGCCGACGGTGCGCACGAGGACGCGCCCGGGCACGCAGTCGGGGTCGTCGAGCGCGTAGTCCAC
>JAEUHO010000019.1 GCA_016795345.1 Planctomycetia bacterium
GCGGCGGCGAGGTCCGGCGGCCGGGTCGCGCGGGCGCGCTGGCGCGCGCGCAGCGCCGCGGGCTCGAACGCGCGGGCGCGGGCCGCCGGGTCGTCGGTCGGCGCCAGCAGCACCTCGACGGCGTCGCCGGCGACGACGGCCCCGGCGCGGCCCGCGGGGTGCGCGCGCACGAGCGCGCCCGCGAGGCCGAGCGCGAGGTCGAGGCGGGTCGCGTACGGCGCGCGGCGCTCGCGCGCCGTGGTGGTCGGGTCGGCATCGACGACCACGACGAGGTCCTCGACGACGACGGTCGCGCGCGCCGGCCGCGGCCCCGCGAGGGCGAGTGCGAGCGCCGCGACGGCGCCCACGCGGGCGACGAGCCGCAGCGCGTCGCGCAGGCGCCGCCACGCGCCGCGCGCGCGCACGGGCCCGACGGCCTCGCGCAGGAGCGGCACGAACGGCACGGCCACGCGCCGGCGGCGCCGCCGGTAGAGGTGCGCGAGGGCCACGGGCACCGCGACGGCGCCGGCCCACAACGCGAGCGGGTCCGCGAAGACGACGTCGCCGATCACGCGCCCACCACCACGCCCGCGCGCAGGCAGTCCTTCAGCACGTCCCACAACGAGCGGCCGACCTCGACGGGCACCCAGCCGATCTCGCGCTCGGCGCACCACGCGCGCACCCGCTCGGCGCGGCGTCGCCACGCGACGCGCACGGCCTCCACCAGCTCCGGCGTCACGTCGAGGTCGACGACCTCGCCCGTCTCGCGGTCCTCGCAGCGGAGCGCCTCGCCGACGGGCAGGTCCGCGTCCGCGGGGTCGAGCACGTGC
This sequence comes from Planctomycetia bacterium, assembly GCA_016795345.1. Lineage (GTDB taxonomy): Bacteria > Planctomycetota > PLA2 > PLA2 > JAEUHO01 > JAEUHO01. Next base: position 810 of record JAEUHO010000019.1, read on the forward strand.
AGCGCCGTCGCCTCGAAGCCGTGGGCCGACAGGCGCGACAGCCCCGCCGCCGCGCCCGCGGGGTCGAAGAAGTCGCTCACGAGCACGGCGGGGCCGCGTCGGCCGGCGGCCGCGAGCACGCGCGCGAGGCCCGACGCGAGGTCCGTCGCCCCCGCGTCGGGCACGGTCGCGAGCGCGTCGAAGAGCGGGCCGAGGCGCGCCGCGTCGCGGAACGGCTCGACGACGGGCCGGCCCGGCGCCGACGGCACGAACGCGAAGTCCACCGCGTCGCGGCGGCGCAGCGCGACGTGGGCGAGCGCGGCCGCGAGCCGCCGGGCCTCGCGTGCCTTCGCCCCGGTCATGCTCGCGCTGCGGTCCACGACCACGAGCACGCGGACCGCGTCCACGGCCTCGAACCGCTTCACGACGAGGTCGCCGAGCCGCACGTACACGTTCCAGTCCACGTACCGGAGGTCGTCGCCGGGCACGTACGCGCGGTGGTCGACGAACTCGCCGCCGGCGCCCACCCGGCGCGTCCGGCGCTCGCCCGGGTGGTCGCCGCGCAGGCGGCGCCGCGAGAAGAGCGCGAGGCGGTCGAGCCGCGCGAGGTCGTTCGGGGACAGCAGCGCGGCGCTCACCGCGGCGCCGCCGCGGCCCGGAGGGCCTCGAGGTAGCGCTTGAGCCAGGCGCGGTCCGCCGGCGCCACCCGCTCCTCGCGCACCGCGCGCTCGACGACGCGGTCGAGGTCGGCGAGGGCCTCGGCGAGCGGCACCGCGCGCGGGCGCGACGCGCCGGCGTTCGCGTCCGGCACCGCGACCAGCGCCTCGTCCTTGCGCACCTTCTCGCCCTCGCGCGTCAGCGGCTCGACGGCCTCGTCGTGGAACCGCACGTCGGGCGGCGGCTCGCCGCCCGGCGCGTCCGGCGGCTTCGGCGGCGGCGGGGGCGGCGGGGGCTCGGGCGGCGGCGGGGTCGGGGGCGGCGGCTCCGGCGGCGGCGGCGCGGGCGGCGGCGGCGTCGGCGGCGGCTTCTCGCCGTCGCCCCCCCCGCCGTCCGGCGGCGGCACGACCACCTCGACCGGCGGGCTCGTGAGCGGGAGGCGCCACGGGCCCCGCGTCGGGCGGAGCACGAGGCGCACCTCGTGGCGGCCCGGCTTCAGCGCCGCCTTCGCGTCCGGGTGCGCGTCGGCCTTCACGTCGGTCGCGACGTTCGCCGTACGGCCCGCCTCGGCGCCGGTCACGCCGATCGGGCCCGCGGGCACGCGGCCGTCCACCACGACGTCGTACGCGCCCTCGAAGCCCTCGGGCAGCGGCGCGGTGGTGCGGAACCGCGCGACCCACGCGTTCCAGGCGCCCTTCGGGTCGGGGACCTCGAGCTCGAGCCGGCCGTGTTCGGCGAGCCACCGGTCGGCCTCGTCCGGCGTGAGCGCGGGCCCGGCGTCCGGCGGGCGCGCGACGGGGCGGTGCCCGGGACCGACGTCGGTACCGCGGCCGGCCCCGCGCCCGCCGACGCCGAACACGCCCGGGAGCCACAGCAGCACGAGCGCGAGCGCCGCGAGGGCCACGGGCAGCCGCGCCCGCGACGGGCCGGCCCTCCACAGGCGGGCGGGGTCCGCCGACGCGAGGCCCGCCGCGGCCGAGGCGTCCACGACCGCCGCGAGCGCGGGGTCCACGACGTCCACGCGCGACAGCGCCGCGTCCGTCGCGTCGCGCAGGGCGAGGCGGTCGTCGAGGTGGCGGGCGAGGCGGCGCCCGGCGGGACGGCGATCGAGCGCCACGAGCCGCCCCACGACGACGGCCGCGGCGGCGACCGCGACGACGGCGGCGAGGGCCCGCAGCGGGTGCCCCTCGAGCCGCTCGACCCACGCGAGGCCCGGCCCGAGCCGATGGACGGCGACGACCGCCACGAGGGCGAGGAGCCCCCCCACCAGCACCCGGCGGGCGACGCGGCGGCCCTCCGACCGCGACCAGGCGCGGGCGTACCGGGTGAGCTGGGCGGGGACGTCGGCGGCCACGGGGAGAGGGTACCGTCCGCCCGGGGGACCCCCTCGCCTTGCGTTCCCGCGCCCGGGGGCTACGGTGCGCGCGCCATGGAGTACCTCGCCCGCGAGATCCTCGCCTGGTGCCTGATCCTCCTGGGCACCTTCTTCCTCGCGAAGGCGATCGTGAGCAAGGGCCAGAAGTGGACGATGAAGGAGCTGCTCGGGCTCCGCATCGACAAGCTGAAGGCCTACCGCAACCACATCATCCAGCGGCTCGAGGCGGCGTTCGGCTTCTTCTTCGTCTTCTGCGGCGTCGCCACGCACCTCTACATCCTGCTCCGGAAGTCGCTCGACAAGCGGCCCACCGAGGCCTACGGCCACATCGCCGAGTACATGGCCGGCACGCTCGTCGCGATCGTCGTGCTCGCGGTCGCGTTCCACTACGTCTGCAAGTGGGTCAGCCGCAAGTCGTTCGTCGAGATCCTCGCCTACCTCGTCGTGCGCTACCGGTACCGCCTCGGCGACGACCAGGCGCTGCTGAAGGAGATCGGCGAGGTCCTCCACGTCGAGCACCGCGACGACGACACCGTCGAGTCGTACACGGAGCGCGTCGAGGCGGCCATGGGCCTCGAGAAGGTGCGCGAGCGCCTCCAGGCCCGGAACAAGCCCGTCGAGCTGGGCTGACGCGGACCGCCGGAGGCGCGCCGGCGCCGACGCGGCCCGTCCCTCGGGATCGGACCGGGCTACACTCTTCCCGCTCGAGCGCGTCGGGGCCGGTCCCGCCGCCCGCGACGAGGTGTCCATGCGCCGCGCCCTCCGCCGCCCCCTCCTCCCGTGCGCGCTGGCGGGCTGGACGGTCGCCGTGGCGTCGCTCGTCGCGTGCGGGAAGGGCGACGGCCCCGCGGCGCCCGCCGGCGCCGACGCGGGGGACGTCCCCGTGTCGGGGCTCCGGCTCCTCGAC
>JAEUHO010000069.1 GCA_016795345.1 Planctomycetia bacterium
CGCATCGCGTGCTCGTTGTCGTCGTGGCGGCCGCGGATCACCGTGTTCCGGAAGTCCCACGCGATCTCGCGCAGCGCGTCGCCGTTCACGTGGAGCGAGAGCGTCGCCTCCGACGGAAGCGACCGCGACACGTCCTGGAACTCGCGCGTGGACACGAAACTCGCGGGCGCGCCGGGCCCGCCGCGCATCACCTTCAGGATCTCGAGGAGGTAGTCCTCGCGCGTCGCGAGCACGAGGTAGTTGTCGTGCACCTTGAACGCCGGCTGCACGAGGCGGTACTGCCGCGGCAGGTCCACGAACTTGATCCGGCTGTACTCGATCCCGTCGGGCGACGTGACGGGCTCCGGCGCGAGCGCCCCGAGCGCGGCGACGCGCTCGGCGAGGAACGCGTCCACGTCGGCCTGGCGGGCCCCGTCGCGGATCTTGACCATGATCGCGAGCGTCGCGGTCGGGTCCGGGTCGTCCGACGAGTACCACTCCTGGTACATGCCGTCGGTGAACGCGCCCGCGACGCGCGCCACGGCCACGGCGCTCGACGAGCCGAGCTGCGTCGCGAGGTCGTCGAGGAACCCGTAGACGTCGTCGTACGCCTCCTGGCCGTTGGCCCGGCGCCGCGCCGACATCTCCGCCACGCGCGCGGCGATCAGCTTGCGGTCGTTGACGTCGAGCACGTCGTAGACCGCGCGGAGCAGCGCGCGCGGCGGCGTGCTCAGCTGCACGACGAGGGCCGTGTCCTTCGCCGGGAGGAGGCGGCAGATGCCGCCGGCCACCGACTGGAGCGGCTGGTCGTACGTCGCGGCGACGTCGGGGAACTCCCGCATCCGCCCCTCGGCGAACCGCACGTCGGCGCGCACGGCGAGGCCGTCGTCGGCGGGGGCCACCGTCGCCTTCGCGGAGTCGAGCGAGTCCACGGCGAGGAACTTGCCGACGAACGACCCGATCTTCTGGCCCTCGGCGTCCGCGAAGAACCGCGTCAGGTACGACCGCAGGCCCACGAGGTCGACGGCCGCGGCCACGCCGCCCTCGGGGCGCTCCATCTCGAAGTCGCGGACCCAGATCGCGGCATCACCCTCGCCGGCCGCCACGCCCTTCACCTTCGACGCGAGGTCCTCGGAGTTGCTGATCGCGAGGACGTCCTTCACCCGCGCCACGTACCACACGTTGGTCGGCGCGACCTCGAACCCGCCCTCGCACGTCTGCCGCCGCCGCGGCGGCGGGCTGTTCAGCATCTCGACGCGGAGCAGGCCGTCGGGCGTCGCCGTGAGCGCGAGGTCCTCGCGCGCCACCGCGCGCTCCCGCACGAAGTCGTGCCGCACCGCCTCGAACGCGAACTTCACCTGGGCGGACACGCGCGTCAGCAGGAGGAGCTCGCGCCAGCGCGGCGGACCCTCCTGCGGGCTCCCGCCCCCGCACCAGCGCCCCGCGGCCACGATCTCGCCGGGGAACAGGTCCTTCTCGACGCGGAACTCCGTCGTCCCGAACACGAGGCCCTGCAACACGTGCAGCACCGCCGGGATCTGCCCGTTGATCTCGGCCTCCTGCTCCGGGATCCGGCCGAGCGCGTCGCGCAGCGTCTGCCGCGGCTCCCGCGGCCCGGACACGACGACCTTCGACGGATCGAGGTCGGGGTGCACCGGGTCGTCGAAGACGTTCCGCTGCACCCACCCCGACTGCTTCAGCTCGCGCCACGACGTCCGGTACAGGAAGTCCACGTCCACCGGCACGAGGGCCTCGACGCGGTCCACCTTCCCCTCGAGGGGCCAGTACGCGAACCACGTGAAACCGGCGAGCCCGACGGCCCCGACGACCACGAACACGACGAGGAGGCGTTTCCACCACCGCCCGCCGCGGCGGGGGGGCTTCTTGGCGAGGTTCGGGACGGGGCGGGCCGGCGTGGGCACGCCACCCACCCTACCCCGACCCGAGCCGGGGGAACCACGCCACGCCGGGCGGGAAGGGCGGGATCGGGTCGGGAGTCCGAAGGGGGTCACGTCCCTCCGACGCCGACGGGGACCGGTTCCGTCCGCCGTGCCCGTCCCGCGCCTGCCGCGGGGCGTCCGGCCGGAGGCCCGGGCCGCGCCTCGGGATCGGCATCGTCCGTGCTACGCTCCGGCCCGCATGGCTTCCTTCGCGCGCCACGCCGGCAGCCTCCACGAGTCCGCGACCATGAACCTCATCGGTCGCGCCAAGGCGATGCGCGCCGCGGGCATCGACGTCGTCTCGTTCGGCGCCGGCGAACCCGACTTCGACACGCCCGACCACGTGAAGGAAGCGGCCATCGCCGCCATCCGCGAGGGGTTCACCAAGTACACCCCCGCCGCCGGCATCCCCGAGCTGCGCGAGGCCGTCGCCCGCAAGTTCGCCGCCGACGGCCTCACGGGCCTCCCCGCGGCCCGCACGATCATCGGCATCGGCGCCAAGAGCGTCCTCTTCGACGCGATCACCGTGCTGACCGAGGAGGGCGACGAGGTCGTCGTCTTCTCGCCGTACTGGCTCTCGTACCCCGAGATGGTCGCGAGCACCGGCGCGCGCACCGTCTACGTCGCCACCGACGCCGCCGCCAACTACGTCATCGACCCCGACCGCCTCGCCGCCGCCGTCACGCCGCGCACGAAGGCGATCATCCTCAACTCGCCGGGCAACCCCACGGGCACCGTCCAGCCCGACGACGTCCAGCGCGCCATCGGCCGCATCGCCGCCAAGCACGGCATCGTCGTCATCTCCGACGAGATCTACGAGCACCTCGCCTACGCGCCCGCGCGCTTCACCTCCTTCGCGCGCCTCGCCCCCGACGCCGGCGACCTCACCCTCCTCGTCAACGGCACGTCCAAGGCCTACTCCATGACCGGCTGGCGCATCGGCTACGCCGGCGGCCCGAAGGAGCTGATCGACCGCATGATCCGCCTCCAGGGCCACGCGACGAGCGGCCCGCCCGGCATCTGCCAGCGCGCCGCGCTCGCCGCCCTCACGGGCCCCACCGCCCCCATCGAGGCCATGCGCCGCTCCTTCGACGCCCGCCGCCGCCTCATGGTGGACGCCCTCTGCCGCATCCCGGGCATCGCGTGCCCCGTCCCCGACGGCGCGTTCTACGCGCTCCCCGGCGTCGCCTCCTTCCTCGGCCGCACCTCCCCCGCCGGCCGCCCCCTCCCCGACGTCTCCGCCCTCTCCGAAGCCGTTCTCGAGGAAGCCCGCGTTGCCGTCGTCTCCGGCGAACCCTTCGGCGCCCCCACCTCCATTCGCTTGTCTTACGCATGCAACGAGGATGCGATCAGGAAGGGTATGGAACGACTGAGCGCGTTCTTCGGTCAGGTGCGCTGAGGATTCAGAGGCGGGCCGGAATCAGGGAAGGACGACCGCGCTCGCTGCGGGCCGGGGTTCGGCGTCCCTCGGGCCCCAAGCGGCCCTCGGTCCCCTCCTCTCCGCCGCGCGCCCGCGGCGCCGGCGCGCGGGCTCGTGTTCGGCCGGCGGCCGAACCCCGGCTCCGTAAGGTCGCGCCTGCTGGCGCTCCTCCTCGTCGGGCGCCTCGCTCGCAGGACGCGGTGCAGCCGAGGGAGGCCGGCCGAGGACCCTCGTCGCGAGCCGGGCGAGACCGAAGCGAGGCCGGCAAGCGCAGCGAGAAGGCCCCGGAAGCGGGTTCTGTACCCGCTGAGGAGGCCTTCGAGTGAGCACGCCGGCCGCAGCGAGAGGATCGCCCGGCGCAGCAGAGGGGACGAGGACGGGCTCCCGCCCTCGCTCGGCGCGCCTCCCGCGGCCCGTAGCGAATCGCGGTCGATTCGTCAGCTTCGACCCACGAGCAAGCAAGAGAAGAGAGGATGCGGAGACGGAGGGAAGCCGTCGGGTGTGTGGGGACGCAAGGCCCGCTGGCCGATGGCGGGCGGTGAAGCCGGTGCGACCCACGAGCAAGGAAGAGAAGAGCGGAGCGGAGCGGACGGGGAGCGGTCGAGCGCGTGGGGACGCAAGGCCCGCTGGGCGGCGGGGGCGCGCGAGGAGCGTCAGAGCTGCGTCAGCGCGTGCTCGGCGGCGGAGCGCACGCGGGGATCGGTGGAGAGCGCGGCCGCCGACGCGAGATGGGGACGCGCGGCCGCGGGGTCGCCCACGTGACGCGCGAGGATCAGCCCCAGGCCGAGATGCGCGATCGGCGCCGCCACGCCCGTCGGATAGGCCGCGAGGATCCCCTCGAACGCCTTGCGCGCGTCGTCGAACCGCCGCATGCCCTCCATGTGCAGGGCCAGCTTCAGGTAGTCGCCCTCCGGCAGGGTCGGCCACCCGCCGCCCTGCAGGGCGGCCCCGAGCGCGCGCGCGGCCTCCGCCGTGCGGCCGGACCGCGCCAACCCGAGGATCTCCGGCCCCGCGTCGGGCAGCGACGACGGCCGCGACGCGAACGGGTCGCCGCGCGACGGCCGGCGGTCGAGGATCCACGGGTCGCCGGGCCGCCCCCCGCCGGGCGCGCCCGGCGGCGGCAGGTCCGGGATGCGCCGGTCGCCGGGCCGCGGGGACGGCCCGCGGCGGTCCGGGTCGCGCAGGACCCGCGGCCCGAAGAACGGCCGCAGCAGGAAGCACAACACGAGGCCCGAGCCGAACCCGCCGAGGTGCGCGCCGTGCGCGACGCCGCCGCCGTGGGCGCTCCCCAGGACCGTCGGCAGCACGTCGTTGATCACGAACCAGAACCCGACGATCCACGGCGCGCGGATGTGCAGGATGCGCACGATGAACCGCAGGAAGATGAGCAGCTTCACGCGGTTGTGCGGGAACGCGACGACGTAGAGCCCCTGCACGCCGCTGATCGCCCCCGACGCGCCGAGGCTCGGGATGGCCGACGTGGGGCCCAACAGCCCGTGGAGGACGCCGCCGAACAGGCCCGTCGCGAGGTACGCGCAGAGGTACCCGAGCCGGCCGAGCCGCGCCTCGACGTTGTCGCCGAAGATCCACAGGAACAGCATGTTGCCGAGCAGGTGCATCCACGAGCCGTGGAGGAACATGCTCGTGAACGCCGTCTCGAGCGACGGGTCCGCCGGCACGTAGGCGTACCGCTCGACGATGCCGTCGGCCTTCCCCGCCTGCTGCACCAGCACGAACACGAGCACGTTCGCGGCGATCAACGCGTAGTTGACGAACGGGGTCTGGCCTTCGCTGGGTTCGTCGCCGATCGGGATCATGCCGCGGGGATCCTACCCCGGGCGCGGCCCGCAGGCCCGGGGCGGTGCCGGGAAAACGACGGGGCCCCGGCGCGGACG
>JAEUHO010000079.1 GCA_016795345.1 Planctomycetia bacterium
TCGCCGGACGACCTCGGGTGGTTCGCGCGCGAGGGCGATGCGGTGTGGTTCCACGTCTCGGCGCTGTACAGCCACAGCTACGAGGACGAAGACGGCGACAGCGTCGTCGTGATGCGCGCGTTCGACGCGTCGGTGCCGCTCACCGCGCCGGAGGGCCTCGGGCTCGACGCGCGCTGCGATCTCGTGGACGGGGCCGCGACGCCGGCGCTGCCGGCGTTCCCGATCGCGGGCTCGCGGCCGACCGGGCCCATGGACGTGAGCACGACCGCGGCGGCGCCGGGCCTGCACCCGTGGCGGCTCCCGACGCCGGACCGTCGGCCGCGGCTCGACGTGCGCGCGGCCCCCGTCGACCCGCCGGCGCGGGTGCCCGCCGGGCCCGCGCTGTTCACGGTGATCGGGGCATTCATCACCGGCGTCGGAGCGCTCGCGGTCGCGCTCCGGCCGGCCCGGTCGTCGGCCTCGGCGCCGCCCGACGTGACGGCCGAGGCGGCGCACGAGCTGAAAACGCCGCTCACTGTGATGCGGGGCAACCTCGAGGTCGCGTTGCGGCGCGAGCGCGCGCCGGACGAGTACCGCGCGACGCTGGCCTCGACCCTCGAGGAGGTGAAGGGGCTGCAGAACGTGGTCGGGTCGGTGCTCCTGCTCACGCGGGGCGCCGAGACGCCGATGGCGCGCGAGCCGGTCGACGTCGTCGCGCTGGTGAAGGGCGAGGCGGAGCGCCTGAACGCGCTCGCGACCGACCGCGAGGTGTCGCTCGCGAGCGTGCGCGGGCCGCGCATCGTGGTCGGCGACCCGTCGCTCCTCGCGCGCGCGGTCGGCAACCTGCTCGACAACGCGCACCTGCACTCCGTGGCCGGCGGCGCGATCCGGGTGCGGGTCGAGGTGGTCGGCGACGAGGCGATCGTCTCGGTGGAGGACGACGGGCCGGGCATCCCGCCGACGCGGCGCGAGAAGGTCTTCGAGCGGTTCTGGCGCGGGCCCGAGGTCGGTCAGCGCGGCATCCCCGGGGCCGGGCTCGGCCTCCCGATCTCGCGCTGGATCGCCGAGGCCCACGGCGGCTCCCTCACCCTCGACCCCTCGATCGAGGGCCGGGCCCGCTTCGTCCTCCGCCTCCCTCTGGGCTCCCCGGGGTCGTAGCTCCCCGTTTCGCCGTCGACAGCGAGACAACGGGGTCGTAGCCCCTTGTCTCGGCGTCGACAGCGAGACAACGGGGTCGTAGCCGTTTGTTCCAACTCCGGGGGGGAATGAGAAGGGACCGCGAGGCCCGGCGGCCGCCGGGCCTCGCGGTCCTGGGAGCACGACCGGGCGTCAGGGCGCGCGGCGCGCGAACCGGGCGCGGACGAACCCGCCCGCGTCGATCGAAACGAAGAGCTCGACGCCGTCCACCCGGTCGCCGAACCGGAGGTCGAACACCTCGTCGGACTCGCCGTACCAGTCGCCCGGGTCGCCGAGGTAGCCGTCGTCCTCGGAGTCGGAGCCGGCGACCAGGTAGTACGAGCCGTCGGGCAGGTCGCCGATGTCGAACGACCCGTCCCCGTCGGCCGCGACCAACGCCTCGGCCACGGTCTCGTCCGTGTCGGCGTCCACGACGAGGACCCAGACGTCGTCGGGGCCACCGCCGCCGCCGCCGCCCCCGCCACCGCCGTTCCCGACCACGAGCGTCACCGGGAGCGTGGTGGCGCCCGCGCTGCTGTCCACGCGGACCGACCCGTCGTAGGTGCCGTCGGCGAGGGAGCCCCGCGTGACGGTCACGCGGACCGACGTCGCGCTGACCGCGGCGTTCCCGGAGCCGACCAGCGTGGCGGCGAGCCACGCGCCGCCCGAGGTCGTCGTGACCGTGGCGCCGGTCACGGTGATCTTGCCGCTGCCGGCGTTGCCGAGCGTCGCGTCGAGGGTGTCGGTCCCGTCCTCGAAGACGAGGGACGACGGCGACAGGGTGAGCAGCGCGGCGCCCGAGGCCGTGGCCTTCGCCTTGTCCACGGCGGCCTTGGCGTCGATCAGCCCGTTGCCGTAGCTGTCGTCGCGGCCCGCCGTGCCGAGGTCCTTGGCGGTCGTGAAGAGGATCGACTCGACCTGGCTGGGGGTCAGGCTCGGGGCGACGGAGAGGACGAGCGCCGCGACGCCGGCCGCGTGGGGCGTGGCCATGGAGGTGCCGTCGTAGAACGCGTAGGTCGCCGACGGCGAGCCGTCGGCGTCGTCGTAGACGGTCGAGAGGACGCCGTCGGCCTGCGTCGTCGTCGAGTCGCCGCCCGGGGCCGCGAGGTCCACGGTGCGGTTGCGGTTCGAGTACGACGCACGCCGGCTGTCCGGGCCCACGGCCGCCACCGACACGACGCCGTCGAAGCCCGCCGGGTACTCGATCTCGGTGGTGCCGGAGTTGCCCGCGGCCGCGAAGATCACGACGCCGGCGTTGCGGGCCGCGGTGATCGCGTCCTGCATCGCCTGGTCGAAGCCGCCGCCGCCGAGGCTCATGTTGATGACGTGCGCGCGCTGGGCCGGCAGGCGGCCGCTCGCGTTCGAGAGGCCCGCCGCGTAGCGGATCGCGGCCACGATGTCGGCGTCGTCGCCGCCGCCCTTGCCGAGCACGCGCAGCGGCATGATCGACACGTTCCAGCACACGCCGGCGACGCCGGTGCCGTTGTTCGTCGCGGCGCCGATGGTGCCGGCCACGTGCGTCCCGTGGAACGACGACGGCTCGCCGCCCTCGCTGTCGCCCGGGTCGGTGGCGTCGGTGTCGCGCCCGTTGCCGTCGGCGGCGATGTCCGGGTCGGAGATGAAGTCGTAGCCCGCGATGAACCGGCCCGAGAGGTCGGGGTGCGCGGTGCTGCCCGTGTCGATCACGGCGACGATCACCGACGACGAGCCGGTCGTGACGTCCCACGCCTCGGGGAGGCGGATCAGCGGGTAGTGCCACTGCTCGTCGTAACGCGGGTCGTTCGGCGTCTTGCGCGCGAACCGGCGGAACGACGCGGTGGCCGCGGCGACGCCGTCGGCGGCGCGGAGCGCGAGCACCCGCGACCACGTGGCCCGGGCTCGGTCCTCCTCGGAGAGGCCCGTCGGCAGGTCGAACGTGACCTCGACCCAGGCGTCGCCGTGGTCGGCGGCGGTGCGGCACGCGTGGGCGCGGAGCGTCGCCGCCGTCGCGGTCGTCGCGCACTTCACGAGCGCCTTGCCGCTCGAGAGCGCGTGCACCGGCCGGCCGAACCGGTGCGCCGACGGGACGCCGCGCAGCCGGCCGTCCTCGCGATGGAGCGCCGCGACGCGGCCACGGTGCGAGAGGCGCGACGCCGCGACGACCGTGCGTGCCTCGTCGTCGCGGGGACCGACGGCGAGGTCGAGGCGGAACGCGCCCTCGGCGTCGGCGCGGACGTCGAGGCGGACGAGGGTCGCCGCGTCGACGTCGGCCGCGAGGGGGAGGCCCGACGCGAGGACGTCGTCGCCCTCGGTGGACTCGGACGCGTCCGTCGCGGTGCACGCGAGGCCCGGCGGCCCGCCGTCGGCGGCGCCGACGACGAGGCGCGCGGCGGCGGGGACGGGGACGAGGAACGTGGCGACGCGGCCCGGGGCGGCGGTGCCCGTGAGGGAGAAACGGTCACCGGGCCTTGCGTCCCCGGTGGGGGACGCGTCGCCCGGGGTCGCCGCGACGGTCGCGGTGGCGGTCGCGCGGAGGTCGAGGGTGTAGCCGCCGGCGCCGGCGGTGCGCGTCACGAGGAGGAGGAGCGTGCCGCGGGCGGCGAAGGCGACGGGGGCGGCGTCGGCGGCGGGGAAGGCGCGGACGACCTGGAGGCCCGTGGGGTCGTAGAGGGCGAGGTCGAGGGGGCCGGGGGAGGCGGCGCGGAGGGTGGCGGTGACG
>JAEUHO010000007.1 GCA_016795345.1 Planctomycetia bacterium
GTTGTAGGTGTAGTCGGTGGTGTTCCCGTTGGCGTCGGTGTAGACGTCGGGCATGCCGTTCGCATCGAAGAGCTTCGTGCTGCCGTCCAGGGCCGTCAGGACATACCGACCCGATCCGTTCTTCGAGAGGGTGTCGTGGAAGCAGCAGTCCGAGGTCCCGTACGCCGAGCCCCCCCAGATGAAGTTGACGGTCACGCCCGTGGGAAGGCGGACCAATGCGCTGTGGCCGCCGTTGGCCAGAGGGTTGCCGACGTTGTGGATCGTCTCCTGCACCGTCGTCATCCAGCTCGGGATCATGTTCATCCCGAACTCGGTGCCTCCCGTGATCATGCCGCGCGTTCGGACCCCGAGCGTCTGCGTACCGAGCATCGTCTGCGTGCTCGCGAACGGGATGTCGAGGATGAGCTCGCCCGTCAGGATGCTGACGCCGGGCTCGACGATCGGCGACGGCATCTCGCAGCCGCAGCCGGCGCACACCTTCTCCTGCGTGCCAGCCGTCACGACCCACCACGGCGACGCATAGGTCGCCGCCTGGGCCGGAGCCGGACGGAACGCCAGCACGAGGCCGACGGCCAGCACTGCCAGGCTGACCACGAGCAGGATCGGCATCCGCGCCATCCCCGCGACGAACTTCCGGACCATGGCTCCGCCCCTTCCGAGCCGCTTCGGCTCGTTCCCGAGAACTCCGGCGGCACGAACCCGCCGCTCATTCCGTCGCGGACGAGGTGTCCCCGGTGCCGAGCCTGGATGTGGGACGAACTACCCGGGCCTGTTGGGCCGAGATCGCCTCACGCAGCGCAGCCGCATTCCGCTCCAACCGGCGAAGGGCTGCACGCTGCGTCTTTCGGACGACGCTGACCGTGATCGCGAGCACGGACGCCGTGCTCTCGAGCGTCAACCCGCCCGCAATCCGATGCTGCAGCACCTGCCGTTGCCGCGCGGTGAGCGCCTCCCATGCCGAACGCGGAAACTGGAGGTACTCCCCCCGAGGGCTGCGCGCGCGCAGCACCATGCTTGCCATTCGCGACTCGAGCGTGCTTTGCCCGAGTTCGCCCGTCGGCCGCCACCACGCGCTTGATGACGCCCGCGATCCATGCCGCCACCTCGGTGTCCGGTCGCGCCCGTCGGAGGGCTGCGGCATCGTCCGCGCACACCCGAACCAGCACCTCGGAGATCCAGTCGTCGGGTTCGCCGTCCTTCGACCTGGAAACCTGGAGCCCACGCGGCAGGCGACTCCGCGCGTGATGCGCGATGCACCGCCACGCGGCGTCTCGATCCGCGTCCCACAGGGCCTGAAGTTCACGCATCCGCATCGGAGCGCGGTCCTGCGGCGAGTCGCCGTCCGCGCGCCCGCCTCCTCCCGATGCCGACTTCGATCGCCGCCCCATGGGGTGCCTCCGTCCACGCCGGAAGCGTACCGGAACCTGCAGGGTGCCACCGACGCCGCCACCGCCACACGGCGGCGGTCTTCTTCACATGGCGTTCATCGGTGCCCGCGCGGGCGGCCGGGCCGCGCGGTCAGCCGCCCAGGCGGTCGCCGCGCCAGACGGTGAAGCGGCCGTAGTCGAGGGAGCGGATCCAGCCGCCGACGCCGGACGTCTTCATCAGCGCCTTGCCCGTCGTCGAGAAGTCGGCCTCGGAACGCCAACGCACAACGTGGACCCATCGACCGTCGGGCGCGAGGTAGAGCTCGTGGCCCAACAGCCCGGCCGCTTTCGAGAAGTCGGCCTCGGCCGCGTCGAACTTCGCGAGGTTGGCCTCACGCGTGGTGCCGGGCCGGGTGCGGAACACCGTCACCTCGAGATGCGCGCCCGGCGCCGCGTCGTACGCATGCGCCCGCAACCGTCGCGCATGGAGCGTCGTCCGCGCGGCCACGTCCACCGCCGCGTCGAGCGCCACGACGTCCGCGCGGCCGTCGGCGGCCAGCGCCGCTGCCTCGGCGGCCGGCAGCGACGCCCACGCCGTCGCCCGCAGCAGCCGCGTGCCGTCGGCGCCCGCGCGGGCCGCGCCCCGCGCGACGAACCCGGGCTGCGCCGCGTCCGCGCGCGTCGTCGCCGCGACGAGCGGCGCCGGATCGACCCCCGGCCGCACGACGTCGACCACGAACTCGAGGACCGCGTCGCCCTCGGCGGAAGGGCCCTCCGCCCGCGCGCGCGACCCCACCCCGAGGACGACGGCCGCACCGAGCACCACGAACGCCGCGATCCAACGAGCACGCATGACGGTCCTCCGCGAGACGCGCAGGAGCCTACCCGTGGGCCTGCGCACCGCGAGCGGCTCGCGGGCGGAACGCGCGCCGACGTTCACCGCGTCCCGAGCCCCCGGGCCGCGACCCACGACATGGGTACGCGAGGCCCGGCGCGCGGCGGACGGCCCCCGCGCGGGCCTTGCGTCCGCTCCCCCCGAGTGTGGGCCGTCGAGGCGTGGGCCGGAGCGAGCGTGCGAGGACGACGCGTGATCGGGCTTACGTGGGCAGGCCCCAGAGGACCCAGGCGGCCCAGTAGTAGGGGTGCTTCCAGCGGGGTTGCGCGCGCACGAAGGCCTGCGCCTCGCGGAGCGCGGCGGCGGGCGACTTGCCCGGCGAGCCGTCCTTGGGGTTCCAGAGCTCGTAGAAGCGCTTCATGAGCGCAGCCGTGGCCGCGTCGTCGACCTTCCAGAGCGAGCAGAGCACGCTCGGGGAGCCGGCGAACATGAAGGCGCGCGTGAGGCCCACGATGCCCTCGCCGCTCACGACCTTGCCGCGGCCGGTCTCGCAGGCGGAGAGGACCGCGAGGTCGGCGCGGAGGTCCATGCGCAGCACCTCGAGCACGGTGAGGAAGCCGTCGTTGGCGCCGTCGGGCGTGAGCGCGAGCGACGAGAGCGACGGGCGGTCGGGATCCACGAGGCCGTGGCAGGCGAAGTGGATCGCGCGCCAGCGGCCCGCGTGCTTGAGGACCGCCTCGACGAGCTTGCCCTCGGACGCGTCCTTGCCGAGCAGCGTGACGTCGCCGACGGCGGTTGCTTCGGCGCGCGTGCCCGGGAGCGGCGTGAGCCGGCCGCCGCGGACGATCGGCGCGGCTCCGGTGCGCTGCACCGGCGCGTAGAGCTCGAGCGCGGTGGGGTCGAACTTGACCTGGTAGTCGGGGTCGCCCAGGGCGAGCACCTTCGTGCCGGGGTCGGTGCGCTCCTCGCGCAGGACGCCGTACGTGGAGCCCGAGGCGACGTAGGCGAGCTCGACGTCGGCGACGAGCGCCGCGAACGGCACGTAGCCGAGCGCGCCG
>JAEUHO010000122.1 GCA_016795345.1 Planctomycetia bacterium
TCCAGATCTGATTGGTGTGTTGGTTTTGGTGGTTCAGTCCTACTGGCGGGGGTTCCATGGCGGCCCCCCCGCGTCCGTAGGCGTCCCGCGGAACAGCCCGGCGAAGCAATCAGCGCGGGATCTTCAGCCGGATCCCGGCCGCCGGCTTGTCGACGTCGTCGCCGAGCGCGTCGTAGTTGGCGAGCCAGATGTCCTGCCAGCGATCGGTCTTGCCGTACGCGCGACGCGAGATCGAGGCGAGCGTGTCGCCCTTCTTCGTCGTGTACGTGCCGCCCGGGGCGATCGACGTCGCGCTGGTGCCGGAGCCCGAACGCGGCGCGGGGGCGCTCGACGACGTCGTCGTCCCCGGGTTGATCACCGCCATCGTCGTGCCCTCGAGCACCGGGATCGTCAGCTTCGTGCCACCGCGCATCCGCGTGGGGTCCACGCTGGGGTTCGCCTTGAGGATGGCGTCGGTGCCCTTCGTGGCCGCCGTCGGGAAGTAGATCTTCGCGATCTTCGCGATCGTCTCGCCCGGCTGCACGACGTGCACCTTGGGCTCGTCCTTCGCGGCGACCTCCTCCGGCTTCGGCGCGGGGGCCGGCGGCGCCGGCGGGGCGGGCGGCTGGCCACCGCCGCTGATCAGCTTCTCCAGCGAGATGGGCTCGGGCGGCGCGGTGGGCACGCGGGCCGGGATGCTGACCCCGCCACCGTCCATGCCCGGGCCGGGGCTCGGCACGCTCGCGTTCGAGGCGCCACCGTTCAGGGCACCACCGTTGGCGCCGCCGCGGCCGCCGTTCTCGTTCGTGCCGACGAGCGACGCCGGGGTCGCTTCGTTGGACGGCAGCGAGGTCTCGCCACCTTCGGTCAGCTGCACCAGCGCGATCACCACGATCAACACGATGATCACGACGATCACCAAGACGGACAGTCGTTCGAAGTTGCCCATGACTCGCCCTCCGGCCCTCGGGGCCTCACCGGCTCTGAGAGACGCGCGCGCCGGGACTTCGTCGTCCGGGAACACCCCAGACCACGGAGCCTCGACCTCACCCGTCGTCGCGGCCCGCGCCGCTTCGTGCAGGGAAGTCTACGCCGCTTCGCACGGAACACAAGCGGCCGAACGCAATGGATGGGGGGAGAACCGCGGTACCCCCACCATGCCAGGGGGGGAGGACATCCCCCCGGTTCGACGCTCGAAATCCGCCTCCGCGCGCAGACCGCCCCCCACCCCCAAGGGTCGGACGCCGTCCGCCCGACCTTGAGCCGCCGCGACGGCCACCCCGTGGGCGGGCCGAGGACCGCGTGCTACGGTGCGTTCTCATGGGGGTCGCGCACCGCGCGCACCCCCCGCCTCGCCGGTCCGGAGCCCGCCTTGAACCGACTCTCGCTCGTCCTGCTCGCCTCGTCCGCGCCCCTGCTCACGCTCGGGGCGCGCGTCCACGCCGAGGACGCGTTCGCGATCCCGGCCCCCGCGGGCATGGTCTGGGTGGACACCGCCGCCGCCAAGATCGAGATCGGCACGGGCGCCGAGGAGATCTTCCGGCTGACCGAGAAGCGCAGCGCCGAGGCGAAGCTCGAGCTCTCATACGAGGCGCCGCGGCACGAGGTGTTCCTGCAGCCCTATTTCCTCGACAAGTACGAGGTCACGAACGCGCAGTACCTCCACTACCTCGACGCCGAGAAGAAGACGACCTACAAGACCGGCTCCGCCGGCCTGTCGAACCTCGAGGAGATCGCGTCCTTCTACGCCTACGGCGGCAAGGACGTGTCGGCCGAGAAGGACGACAAGTGGCCCTGGCAGCAGGTCTACGAGCTGAACCGCGCGGCGCTGCGCGCGGCCCTGCCCGACCTGAAGAACAAGGACGACTTCCGCTACGCGGCCCTGCCCGACGACATCGAGCTGACCGTCTACCGCGCGCGCCTGCCGCGCCTCTGGTTCACCGACGGCGCGAAGCTCGACGGCGACGCGGCCCCCGACCATCCCGTCCGCGACGTCTCCTACCTCGAGGCCGAGGCCTTCGCGGAGTGGGCGGGCAAGCACCTGCCGTCGGAGGGCGAGTGGGAGTGGGCCGCGCGCGGCCCGCAGATGTTCGACATGCCCTGGGGCAACGACTGGAAGGACGGCGTGGACGAGGCCACGCAGAAGCGCGTCATCGAGCCGCGCTGCGTCTGGAACGACAGCGCGCCCAAGAGCAAGAAGACCCTCGAGCCCACGACGATGCCCGCGGCGTCGATGCCCGAGGGCGCGTCGTGGTGCGGCGCGCACCACATGATCGGCAACGTGGCCGAGTGGACGTCGTCGTGGTTCGCGCCCTACCCCGGCTGGGCCGGCCCCACCGACGTCACCAAGAACATGTGGGCCGCGTACCACGGCGACTTCGTCCGCGTGATCCGCGGCTCGGGCTGCGCCGACCGCGAGCGCCTCGCGCTGCGCGCGTCGTTCCGCAACTTCAAGGGCATCGAGCGGAAGGCCCCGCCGCGGCCCGAGAACCACTTCGACTACACCGGCTTCCGCCTCGCGCAGTACCTCACGCCCGGCAAGGACCGCCTCGAGCCCGCGATCGCGCGCCTCCTCAAGCCGAAGAAGGTCCGCCGCGAGCAGGTGGCGACGGACCGCTTCGCCGGCGCGGCCACCAGCGGCATCGCCCGCGACGCGAGCGCCGTCGAGAACGGGGTCTACGTCAACAAGCGCGCCCTGGCGGTACTCCTGGCCCCCCTCGCCAAGTTCAGCTTCGACGAGAAGGAGAAGCCCGTCGTCCGGAGCCCCGAGGACCTCAAGAAGTACACGGAGAACGCCGCGGACAACCGCGACGCGCTGCCCATGGCGGTCTTCCACTCCGACCTGACCCTGTCGAAGGTGCTGCTGTTCGACAAGGTGGCCACGGCCGCGGCGGCGGCCGCGGACAAGGACAAGCGCCGCGGGAGCAAGAAGGAAGGCGCGATGCCCGCGACGAAGGAGGGCGACCTCGCCGGCGACACCTACGTCCTCGGCATGTCGCACAACCACGTCGGCCTGTACCGCGCGAACCTCGACTTCGTCGCCTACCTCGGCACGCCGGTCCTGACGGCGCGCAAGCTGAAGAAGGACGAGCCGCGCCCCGCGACCGTCGTCACCGTGGACCCCGACGCGGACCTCGTGAAGGTGAAGTTCTGGATCGCGTGGGGCGGCAAGGGCATGGACCCGGCGGACGGCGTGGACGTCGAGTTCTCGGTCCAGACCGAGACGGGCGCGGCCGAGAAGGCCGGCTCGTGGCGCGAGGGTTCGTCGGCGACCGAGAAGCAGGCGCCGCCGCCGCCGCCCGCGAAGAAGTAGCCCTCGCCGGCAACGCGCCCGTTGCCGCGGGGTTCCGCGCTCCCGCGGCGCCGACGTCCCGCGGGCTCGCGGCCGCGGATGGACACCTCGAGGAAACCAGGGGACCGCTCCGGACCGGGCCTCGCGTCCCCACGCACGGGGTCGCGTCCGCGCCCCCCGTGCCGCCCAGGGCCGTCCCCGGTCGCGTGGGCCGCGCCCCCGCGGGAACACGACCACCGGACATGGCACGAGGCGGCGCGCATCCGCAGGGAGCGCGCCGCCTCGTAGCGAGACCTGGCGTTTGGGCTTTGGGCTTACGGAATCAGGGGGTTTGTCTTGGTCTCGAACGACGCCAGGTCTCGGGCGTGAAATAGCAGGAAGCGTGCCGGACCGGCCGCGGGTCGCTACCGGCCGTCGATCCACGAGTTACGTCGGCGCGGCGCCGCGCGGGACCGTGCGGGACCTCACGCCGGAGCAGAATCGCACGGCGGGGGGAGCGCGGGCGGGCGCGCACGCGGGCAGGCCGGGGCCCCGGTGTGCGGCGCCGCACGGCCCCGAGGCGTCCGCCACGGCCCCCTCCCGTAGACTCCGCCCTCCGCCATGTCGCCCCCCTCCCGCGCAACCGGCCTCCGGTCCGTCCTGCGCTACCTGCCGCGGTACCGCGGCGCGCTGGTGCTCGGCGCGGCGACCCTCGTCGTCGGGCAGCTCCTCGTGGCGTACGCCCCCCAGCTGCTCCGGCAGGCCCTCGCGGCGCTCGACCGGAGCGTCGCGGGCTTCGACGCGGCGACCGCGCGCGCGTCGGCGACGCGGTTCGCGATCGCGTACGCCGCCGTCGTGCTGGTGCAGGGCGTGCTGGGGTTCGCGACGCGCCGCGCCATCGTCGGCGCCTCGCGCCGGTTCGAGCGCGACCTCAAGCGCGACGCCTTCGACCACCTCGTGGCGCTGCCGGTGCCGTTCTTCGACCGCGTGCGCACGGGCGACCTGCTCTCGCGCCTCACGAGCGACGTCGAGGCGGTGCGGTTCAGCGTGGGCCCCGGCGTGATGTACCTCGCCCAGACGGCGGTGAAGCTCCCCGCCGCGCTCGTGGCGATGGTGACGATGGAGTGGCGGCTCGCGTGCCTCGTCCTCGTGCCGCTGGCGGGCATCGCCGTGGTGGTCCGCCGGCTCTCGCCGGCCGTGCTGCAGGGCAGCCGCGCCGTCCAGGACCGACTCGCGGACCTCTCGTCGAAGGCGCAGGAGAACTTCGCGGGGGCCCGCGTCGTCCGCGCCTACGCGCTCGAGGAGCGCGAGAAGGCCGACTTCCGCGCGCTCAACGACCGGCTCGTCGCCGACACCATGGGCCTCGCGAGGAGCCGCGCCTTCCTCTCCGGCGGCCTCCGCCTGTCCGGCGACCTCGGGCTCCTCGCGGTGGTCGCGTACGGCGGCCACCTCGTGACGGGCCGCGTCACCGACGTCCCGACGCTCGTCGCGTTCCTCTTCTATCTCGACATGCTCGTGTGGCCGATGATCTCGTTCGGCTACGTGCTCGCGTCGTTCCAGCGCGCGTCCGCCGCCATGGGCCGCCTCGACGAGCTGTTCGCGACGCCGCCGGAGCCCGCGACGACGCGGCCGCCGGTCGCGCCGCCCGAGCGCTGGCGCGGCGACCTCGAGCTGCGGGGGCTCACCTTCACGTACCCCGGCGCGAGCCGCCCCGCGCTCGACGACGTCTCCGTGCGCGTGCCCGCGGGCACGACGCTCGCCGTCGTGGGCCCGGTCGGCAGCGGCAAGTCCACCCTCGTGGGCCTGCTCGCGCGCCTGCGCGACGTCCCGCCGGGCACGGTGTTCCTCGACGGCCTCGACGTGGACGCCGTGCCCGTGGACGCGCTCCGCGCGGCGTTCGCGTTCGTCCCGCAGGACGGCTTCCTCTTCTCGGCCTCCATCCGCGACAACGTCGCGTACGCGCGCGCGACGCCGCCCGCCGACGCCGACGTCCGCGCGGCCCTCGACGCCGCGGGCCTCGCGTCGGACCTCGACGCGATGCCCGACGGCATGGCCACCGTCGTCGGCGAGCGCGGCATCACGCTGTCCGGCGGCCAGCGGCAGCGCGCGACGATCGCGCGGGCCCTCGTCGCCGACGCGCCGGTCCTCGTCGTGGACGACGCGTTGTCCGCCGTGGACACGCGCACCGAGGCCCGCATCCTCGACGGGCTGCGCCGCGCGCGGGCCGGCCGCACCGCGGTCGTCGGGGCGCCCCCCCCCCCCGCGGTCCGCGCCGCCGCCCCCGTCGGCGCGCCCGAGCAGCGGGTGGGCGCGGCGCCCCGCCGCGCGGGGGTGCGCCCCCACGACCGCGGTGCGGCCGGCCCGCGCGCGGCGCAGCCCGTCGAGGATGCGGGCCTCGGTGCGCGTGTCCACGGCGGACA
>JAEUHO010000020.1 GCA_016795345.1 Planctomycetia bacterium
ACCGCGTCGCGCCAGTGGACGACGACGCGGTCGGCGCCCGGTTCGAGCGAGGTGACGACCGCGCCGGTCCGGGCGCGCCCGCCGAGGGCGCGCGCGAGGTGCGCGACCAGCCGCCCGTTGCCCTCGGGCCACGTCAGGAACGGCGCCGCCTCGTCGCCCGGCGCGGCGACGCGCGCCGCGAAGTAGTGGAGCCCGGCCCACGCCGAGACGAGGTCGGGCGTCGCGCCGTAGTCGTCGCGGCAGGCGTAGTCGACCTCCCACCGCACGAGCCGCGCGGTGTAGCCGCGGGACGCCATCCACGCGGCCATCGACATGCGGTCGAGCGCGAGCAGGTCGTCGTCGCGGGCGCTCGCCGACGTCGGGATCGCGAAGGCCCGGCGGCCCGCGGCGTCGCGCCGCGCCGCCAGCGAGGCCACCTCGGCCTCGAACCGCGCCCACTGCGCCACGTCGTCGGCGGTCGCCAGGTCGCGCGGGAACAGCCCCTCGTGCCACGCCCCCTCCGCGAACACCCGCTCGTGCGGCGCGCGGCAGAGCGCGCCCTCGTCGGCGACGGCCCGCCCCGCGGCGTCGAACCCGGAGACGACCCCCGCCTCGCGCAGGAGGCGGCAGAGCGCGCGCTGCTCCGAGGTGGGCCGCGGGACGTAGTGCGCCCCCCACGGGCAGGGCAGGCCGCCGACGACGGTGGACGCGGCCGTGCCGCCGAGCGCGTCCTCGAGCTCGAGCAGGCGCACGTCGGCCACGCCGCCGCCGAGGAGGCGCCACGCGGCCGAGAGCCCCGCGACGCCACCGCCCACGACCACGACCTCGGCCGCGTCGGTCGCCGGCGCGGCCGCCGGCGGCACGCCGTCGCGCACGAGGTGGCCGCGGGCCTCGGACGGCCCCACGATCCGGCCGGTCACGCGCCGCCGCCCGCCGCAGCCGCCGAGCGCGAGCGCGGCCGCGCCCGCCGCCGCGCCCGTGAGCAGGCCGCGCCGCGTCAGCCGCCGGGCGTGCGCCATCGCCCCCCCTCGTAGTAGCGGACGAGGATCTGGGTGTCGAGCCGGTTGGGCTCGACGTCGACGGGCCCGAGGTCGGGCGGCAGGTCGAACAGCCCGCGCATCGTCGCCGGGTCGAGCGACCGCACGCCCGGCGGGACGCGGTCCGGCACGGCGAGGAGCCGCCGCGACGCGAGGAGGAAGCCCCAGTCGCCGTGGAACGACGGGACGTAGGCGCGGTAGGGCCGCACGGCGAGGCCCACGGTCTCGAGCGTGCGCGCGATGCACCAGAACGCCTTGCGCGTGTCGAGGATCGACGTGGCCTGGCACGCGACGACCCCGTCGGGGGCCAGCACGCGGAGCATCCGCTCGTAGAACCGGGTCGTGTACAGCTTGCCGACCGAGAAGCCGGCCGGGTCCGGGAAGTCGAGCACCACGACGTCGAACCGCGCGTTCGCGGTCTCGAGCCACGCCATCGCGTCGTCGTTGACGACCTCGACGCGCGGGTCGTGCAGCGAGCGCCCGTTCAGCGCCGACACGACCTCGTGGTCGCGCGCGAGGTCGGTCATGGCCGGGTCGAGGTCGACGAGGACGACCCGCTCGACCTCGCGGTGGCGCAGCACCTCGCGCACGGCGAGGCCGTCGCCGCCGCCGCACACGAGCACGCGGCGCGGCGACGGCGCCGACGCCATGGCCGGGTGGACGAGCGCCTCGTGGTAGCGGTACTCGTCGTCGCTGCTGAACTGGAGGGCGCCGCTCAGCCACAACGCGTGCACGCCCTCGCCCTGGGTGAGCACGATGCGCTGGTACGGGGTCGAGCGCGCGTAGACGACCTCGCCGCCGAACCGCGCCGCCTCGACGTGCGTCGTGACCCGCTCGGCGTACGCCCCCGCCACCAGCAGGACGAGCACGACGGCGGCGCAGCGCGCCCGCAGGGGGCCCGGCCGCGCGATCCGCGCCTCGAACAGGTAGGTCGTCCAGAGGCCCACGAACGCGTTGGCGAGGCCGAAGGCGATCGTGGTGCGGGGCAGCTGCAGCGAGGGCACGAGCACCATCGGGAACAGCAGGGCGACGGCCAGCGCGCCCACGTAGTCGAACGTGAGCACGCGGCTGACCAGGAGCTTGAACGAGAGGTCCTTCTCGAGGATGCGCAGCAGCAGCGGCACCTCGAGGCCCACCAGCGTGCCCGTGCCGAGGATCTCGGCCCAGAGCACCGGGCGGAACCACCGGCCCATGGGCGACGCCAGCACGAGGAGGATGCCGAGCGTGCCGCCCACCAGCGCCACGGACGCCTGGACGTCGACGAACCGCTCGACGACGCGGTCGCCGATGAACTTCGACAGCCAGGCCCCGAGCCCGAGGGCCGAGAGGTAGAGCCCGATGGCCGTCGAGAACTGCGTGACCGAGTCGCCGAGGAGGTACGACGCGAGCGCCCCGGCCGCGAGCTCGTAGCCGAGCCCGCAGGCCGCGATGACGAACACCGCGACGTAGACGGCGCGGAGGCGCACGGCCGCCGCCACGCCCGCGTCGGGCACGGCGGCGCCCGGCGCGGCGGGCCCGGCGTCGGGGGTCGGCTCGGGCACGGGACGGCCGCGTCAGCCCTGCACGGCGGACGCGACGATCATCGCGATGCCGAGGAACACCGCGCCGACGAGGATGCCGACGGCGACGTTCTGGTCCTCCTCGAGCTCCTTGCGGAGGCTGAACGGCGAGATCTTCACCGTCAGCCAGAGCGCGAACAGGAACAGGAAGATCCCGACGAGGCCGAAGATCGCGGCCGCGGCGAGGTGCTCGAGGAACCAGCGCGCGTCGCGCCCCCCCTCCTCGGCCGCGAGCACGAGCCCGGACGGCAGCCCGACGGGCAGGATCGAGTGAAAGCCCATGTCACTTCCCTCCACGGAAACCGCCGCCACCCCCGAACCCCGAGCCCCCCGAGCCGCGCCCGAGGTTGAAGCCCTGGAACGAGACGCTCTTCCACCAGCCGGCCAGCCCGCCGCCCAGGTAGGTCGCGACGAGCAGCGCGCCGTAGACCGCGTAGGTCCGGAACCCCTTCATGGTCAGTCCTCCGTCGCCGTGCGCATGGGGTGGTCGCTCTCGTCCCAGCGCTGCACCTCGAACGAGGTGCGGCGCGACGACACGACGATGGGCGGCAGCAGCAGCCCGCCGATCACGAACAGCCCCGGGAAGAAGACGCCCACGTGCTCGTGGCCGCGCACGCCGCCGACCACGAAGAACGACGCGAGGATGGCGAGCAGGTAGAGCCCCGCGAGCTTCCACCAGCGCCCGGTCTGCCCGTCGTACGGGTTCGGCTGGGCGGGCGCGACGCCCTGGGCCTCCGGGAGCCGCACGCCGAAGGCGGCCTCGACCTCGGCGCGGTCGACGTACCGGCCCGCGGTGACGTTCTTCTCCTTGCCCGACGTCTCGATCGTCAGGAGGAACGGCGGCGCCACGAAGTCGTCCGACGTGACCGTCTCGCCGACCTCGACCTGCCAGTACACCTCGCCGAGCACGTGGTCCACGCGGGCCGTGCCCTGCTGGAAGTGCCGGAACGACTTCCCCCGCAGGGACGGGCCGACCGCCGTGCGGCCGAGCTCGGCCGGGTTGACCGGGTCGAGGATCGCCCAGTGGTGTTTCGACTCGACGAGCCAGCGGTAGGCGCCGCGGGTCGTCCGCAGCAGGTACTCGCGCCAGGGGTACCGCGTGCCGTCCACCTTCACGCTGCGCACGAGGTAGGCGATCAGCTGCACGTCGGTGTCGGCGAGCCGGCCGCGGGCGCCGAGGGGCAGCTCGGGCTTCGCCTTCAGCGCGGCGCCGACGCCGAGGACGTGCGCGACGCGCTCCGTCGGGTCGAGGAGCGAGCCGCAGCTCGCGCAGACGACGCGCTGGCTGCCGGGGTCGCGCAGCTCGACGACGCCCGCGCACTTCGGGCACGCCAGCCGCCGCGCCTCGACGCGTCGCTCGACCTCGGGCGCCTTCGTCGGGTCGAGCCCCAGCTCCTCGGGCCGCACGGTCCGGCCGACGTAGACCGCCTCGCACCGCGGCGCCTGACCGTAGTCGAGGGTCCCGAACACGGCGTCGGCGCCGCGCAGGTCGGCGTAGCGGTACTTCGTGCCGGGCAGCCGCGCCGCGGGCACCTCGCCCCGCACCGTCACGACGCGGGCCTCGCCGACCTCCGCCACCACCAGCGACCGCCCCGCCACCTCGACCCCGGTCCCGGGG
>JAEUHO010000281.1 GCA_016795345.1 Planctomycetia bacterium
CGCCACGCGCACCGCGCCGAGCGCGAGGGCCCGCGGCGAGAGCCCGGCGCGGCGCGCGAGGGCCGTCGCGGCGCGGTGCGCGGCCGCGACGTCGAGCCGGACGTCGCCGTCGGCGAGCGCGTCGGGGACGCGGCCGAGCAGCAGCAGCGCGTCGGTGACGGTGAACGGGCCGCCGCGGCCGTAACACGCGGGCCCGGGCGTCGCGCCCGCGCTCGCGGGCCCGACGGTGAGCGCGCCGCCGGCGTCGAGGCCGACGACGGACCCGCCGCCGGCGCCGACGGAGTGGACGTCGAGCGACGGCACCGACATCGCGAAGCCGGCGAGCGTGCGGTCGGTGGTGACCGCGAGGTCGTCGCCCTCGACCCAGGCGACGTCGGTGCTGGTGCCGCCGACGTCGAAGCCGAGGACGCGGGGCAGGCGCGCGGCGCGCGCGAGCGCGTGCACCGCCGCCACGCCCGCGGCGGGCCCGGAGAGCAGCGTGCGGACCGGCGCCGCGACGGCCTCCGCCGCCGACATCCGCGCGCCGTCCGAGCGGGCGATCGAGAGCGCGCCGGGCGGGAGCGCGGCGGCGAGGCGGCGGACGTAGGCCGCGACGCGGGGCGCGACGTACGCGTCGAGGAGCGTCGTCTCGCCGCGTTCGACCTCGCGGGCGTCGGCGCAGACGCGGTGGCTGACCGCGACGGGCACGCCGAGGGGCGCGAGGGCGCGCGCGACGGCGGTCTCGGCCGCGCCGTCGGCGGTCGCGTGGAGGAGGACGACGGCGACGGCCCCCACGCGCCGGGCGCGCAGCGTCGCGACGGCCCGCGCGAGGTCGGCGACCGGCGGCATCGCGGGCGCGCGCCCGGCCGCGTCGCCGCGGGCGCGGACGCCGACCACGTCGCGCGGCGCGAAGAGCGGCGCCACGCGCGACGGGGCCAGGTCGAAGAGGCCGGTGCGGTGGCCCCGGCCGACGACGAGCGCGTCCTCGAAGCCCGCCGAGGTGACGAGGCCCACGCGGGCCCCGCTGCGTGTCAGCACGGTGTTCGTGGCCACCGTGGTCCCGTGGTGGACCCGGTCGCCCGGCCCGAGGCCGCCGACGCGCCGGATCGCCTCGAGGACGGCGAGGCCCGGGTCGGTGGGCGTGCTCGGGACCTTGGCCGTGCGCAGGCCGCGCGGGCCGTCGGCCACGAGGTCGGTGAAGGTGCCGCCGGTGTCCACGCCGAGGACCGCCATCCCCCCGTGGTACGCGAACCGGCCGCCGAGGGGAACCCCGCGCCCGCGCGCGCGGCGGGCCGGTCCGGCCGTCCGGGGGGTATGATCCGGGTGCTTCGAAGGAGGCACCGGTGCACGTCGGTTCCCCGCTCGCCGAGATCCTCGCGACCGTCCTCGCCTTCCTGATCGGCGCCGTGCCGTTCGGCTGGCTCTTCGCCCGCGTCACGAAGGGCGTCGACCTCCGCACCATCGGCAGCGGCAACGTCGGCGCGACGAACGCCGCCCGCCTCTGGTCCGGCCGCCGGGCCATCGCGGCCTTCGTGCTCGTGTTCGCGCTCGACTGCATGAAGGGGTTCGCCGCCGCCTGGTGGTCGCCGGCGCTGGCCGTGTTCCTCGGCGCCGACCCGAGCGAGAACACGGTCCGCGTCGCGTGCGGCTCCGCCGCGATCCTCGGCCACGTCTTCACGCCCTACCTCGACTGGAAGGGCGGCAAGGGCGCCGCGACGGCCCTCGGCGTCGTCGCCGCGCTCGCGACCTGGTCGGCCCTCTACGCCGTCGGCTTCTGGGGCCTCGTGCTGCTGCTCACGGGCTACGTGTCGCTCGGCTCCATCATCGCGATGGTGTCGATCCCGATCACGTTCCTCGCCCGCAACGGCGAGGAGACGTTCCGCAGCCGGCTGGGCATCTTCCTCTTCCTGACGGTGGCCGCCGTCATGGTCGTGTGGCGCCACCGCTCGAACATCGTGCGCCTGCTCGAGGGCCGCGAGAACCGGGTCCGGCTCCGCGCGCACCGCCCGCCGTCCGCCTGACCGCGGCCGCGTCACGCCCCCCGAAGCCGGAGCGCACCGTGCGGAAGATCGTCGTCGTCGGGGACGGAGGCTGGGGGACCGCGATCGCGATCCACCTCGCCCGCAGCGGCCACGAGGTCGGCCTGTGGAGCCACGACGCCGCGTACGCGGCGCAGCTCGACGAGCACCGCGTCAACCCGCGGTTCCTCCCGGGCCACCCGATCCCGGCGACCGTCCGGATCGGCGCCGACCTCTCGGCGCTCCTGCCCGGCGCCGACCTCCTGGTCTCGGCCGTGCCCACCGAGTTCCTCCGCGCGGTGTGGACGCGGCACGCGCCCGCGCTGCCCCCCCGCACGCCCGTGCTGTCGCTCACGAAGGGCGTCGAGCAGGGCACCGGCCTGCGGCCGAGCGAGGTCCTGCGCGCGGTGGCGCCGGGCCGCCCGGTGGCCGTCCTCTCGGGCCCGAACATCGCGTGGGAGGTCGCCAAGGGCTTCCCCGCCACCGCCGTGGTCGGGGGCGACGACCCCCGCGTGGTGACGGCGGTGCGCGAGCACTTCTCGAGCCGCAGCTTCCGCGTCTACAGCAACCCCGACGCCGTCGGCGTCGAGCTCGGCGGCGCGCTCAAGAACGTCATCGCGGTCGCCGCCGGCATCTGCGACGGCCTCGGCCTCGGCCACAACGCGAAGGCCGCGCTCCTCACCCGCGGCGTGATCGAGATGGCCCGCCTCGGCGCGGCCCTCGGCGCCGAGCGGCGCACGTTCTTCGGCCTCTCGGGCATGGGCGACCTGATGACGACGTGTTACTCGCCCACCAGCCGCAACCGCACGTTCGGCGAGCGCGTCGGCCGCGGCGAGACGCCGGCGGACGTGATCGCGTCGACGCGCACCGTGGCCGAGGGCGTGAAGGCCGCCGCCCCGGTGCGGGAGCTCGCGCGCAGCCACGGCCTCGCGCTGCCGATCAGCGAGGAGGTCTACCTGATGGTGCACGACGGGAAGGACCCGCGGCACTCGGTGGAGTCGCTGATGCTCCGCGACCGCAAGGACGAGCGCGAAGACCTCCTCTGACCCTCCCGGGCAACCGCGGCCCGCCGCGGGGCGACGCGAGGCCCGGTGGCCACGGCGCCGGCGCGAGCCGGTGCGAGCCGGTCGCGCCGTGACGAGCCGTCAGGCGCGGCGGCGCGCGGCCGCGAGCTCGAGGCGCGCGACGATCTGCCGGGCGCGCAGCACGAGCACGCCCCACAGGCCGAACACGACGACCGCGGCGGGCAGCGTGGCGTCGTGCGCGAGGATCAGCGCGTCGTACACGCCGTGGGCGAGGGCCGAGAGCGCGAGCGTCGCGACGGGCCAGCCCCACCGCGCGGCGGGCGTCGTCGCGACGAACCGCGCGTGGCCGACGCCGAACCCGAACGCCGACGAGAAGACGGCGTGCGAGAGCGGCGTCGAGAGCGCCCGGGCCACGCGGCCCTCCCACGGGAGGTGCGGGAGGTAGAGCAGGCTCTCGACGCACGCGAACCCGAGCGCGATCGTCGCGGCGTAGACGAGCCCGTCGATCTCCTCGTCGAACGCGCGCCACCGCGTCACGACCGCCACGAGGACGGCCCACTTCGCGACCTCCTCCACCGGCCCCACGACGAGGAGGCTGAACCCCCAGGCCGACGCCGCCGTCGGGCCCGGCGCGACCGGGCCGCCGAGGGCCTCGACGGCGCCGTACAGGAGCAACGCGAGGCCCGCCGCGACGACGCCGAGGAGCAGCGCGCCCGCGACGTGCCGCACGGGCTCGGGGTGGTGGTCCTTCCAGCGGAAGTAGACGAGCCACGCGAAGGCGACCGCGGCGATCACCGCGCCCCCCACCGCCCAGTCGAACGCGGCCGTCGGTCGTCCGTGCACGCGGCGATGGTACCGGACCGCGACCGGCGCGCGAACGACCGCCGATCGGCGCGGCGCCGGGCGCACGCGCCCGGCCGCGCGCGGGCGGCGGTCAGCCCGCGGGGGCGGCCGCCGCCGCGCCGGGCGGCAGGGAGGCCAGCTTCACGTCGGTCGCCTTGTCGGTGAAGTACCGGCAGGTCCACTCGTCGGGGAAGAGGACGACCCGCCGGCCCGCGCCGTCGGTCGCGAGCTGCGCGCCGGTCACGAGCTTCGCGGGGTCGATCGTGCCCTCGTGGACCCACCGCAGCACGGTCCAGGGCGCCCGCTCGAGCTGCGACGCGACGCCGTACTCGTCCTGGAGGCGGAACTGCACGACGTCGAACTGCAGCGGGCCCACGGCCCCGAGGAGCGGGACGCGCTGCGTCGCCTCGTCGAGCGCGAACGCCTGCACCACGCCCTCCTGCAGGAGCTGGTCGAGCCCCTTGCGGAAGCCCTTGAACTCGGCGGGGCTCCCGCTGTGCAGCCACGCGAAGACCTCGGGCGCGAACGACGGGATCGCGTCGAAGTGCAGCGTCGCGTCGTCGGCCAGCGTGTCGCCGATGCGCAGCCCGGCGCGCCCGACGATGCCCACCACGTCGCCCGGCCACGCCTCGTCCACCGTCTCGCGGTCGCGCCCGAAGATGCGGTGCGAGCTCGCGAGCCGCAGCCGGTCGCCGGTGCGCGTGTGCACGACGGGCATGTCGCGCGTGAAGCGGCCCGAGCACACGCGCATGAACGCCAGGCGGTCGCGGTGCTTGGGGTCCATGTTGGCCTGGATCTTGAAGATGAAGCCGGAGAAGCCCGGGTCCTCCGGCCGCACGGGCCGCGCGCCCGCCATCCGCGGGCGCGGCGGGGGCGCGAGGTCGACGAACGCGTCGAGCAGCAGCTCGACGCCGAAGTTGTTCACCGCGCTGCCGAAGCAGACGGGCGTCAGCTCGCCCGCGAGCACCGCCGCCGGGTCGAAGCCGCTGCCGGCCGCGTCGAGCAGCGACAGCTCCTCGACGACCTTGGCGTGGGCCTCGGGCGACATCGTGTCGACGACGACCGGGTCCGACAGGTCGTGGACGGCGACGGCCGCGCGCGACGCGCCCGCCTGCGCGCGGTCGAAGAAGTGGACCTGCTTCGCCCGGCGGTCGAACACGCCGCGGAACTCCACGCCGGAGCCCAGGGGCCAGTTCACGGGGAACGAGCGGATGCCGAGCACGCTCTCGAGCTGGTCGAGGAGCCACAACGGGTCGCGGGCGGGCCGGTCGAGCTTGTTGATGAACGTGAAGATGGGCACGCCTCGCCGGCGGCAGACCTCGAACAGCTTGCGCGTCTGCGTCTCGATGCCCTTGCCGGCGTCGATGACCATCATGGCGGCGTCCACCGCCGTCAGCACGCGGTACGTGTCCTCGGAGAAGTCGCGGTGGCCCGGCGTGTCGAGCAGGTTCACGCAGTGGCCGCGGTACTCGAACTGCAGCACGGTCGAGCTCACGGAGATCCCGCGCTGCTTCTCGAGCTCCATCCAGTCCGACGCGGTCGAGCGCTGCTGCTTGCGCGCGGTCACCGAGCCCGCGAGGTTGAGCGCGCCGCCGTAGAGCAGCAGCTTCTCGGTCAGGGTCGTCTTGCCGGCGTCGGGGTGCGAGATGATCGCGAACGTGCGACGGCGACGGATCTCGTCGCGACGGACGCGGTCGGCGGCGATCGCGTCCGCGGTCCGCCCGTCGGCGGCGGGGGCGGCCGCGGGCACGGCGGCGGACGCGGCGGCGTCCGTGGGGTCGAGGGGGGTGTCGGGGCACATCGGGGAGCGCGGTCCGTGCGGCGGGGATCGGGGCGCGCGGGGACGGGCACGGGCCGGGGAGCCGACGACGTGCGCCCGTGCCGGGCGCGGCGCGCCACGGACGGGGGCCCGGCCGCTCGGACCCCGCGCGCGGGGGACCGAGGGAGGGCGGGGCCGGGCGCTACGGCGGGGTCGGCGGCATCGGACCGAGCGTACCCGCCCCGACGCGCGACGGCGGGGATTGGCGCGGACGGGCCCCGCGGCCGGGGGCCGGGCGCCACGACGCGACGGCGCCGGGCCGGCACGGGGCCGCGAAGGGCGCCGCCCCGACGCGACGACCTCGCCGGCGGCCGGGCCTCGCGGTCCCCGCGGATCGCCGGCCCGCATCGCCCGCGGTCCCGCAGTCGCAGCGACCCGACGGAGGTCCCCGAAAACGAAAAGGGGCCCTGCAGCGCGATGCGCTGCAGGGCCCAACGAAGCCTGACGACGGTCTCGGCGAACGATTCCGCTGCGGCCCTTCGAAGGCTTGAGCGGTGATGCGACCCGCGAGGCCGCCTTGCGGCGGACCCGCGGCCCTCTCCTGGGCTTGCGCGGCGCTCCGAGGACTCACCCCCGGCTCGCTACGACGGACATGGGTTCCGTCGGCCCGCACGGCGTTTCGACGCCCTCCGGGCTTCCACGAGCCGGGTCGGTGGGGTGGATCGCTCCACCCTCCGGCCCTCCTGGCGCTTTCGCTTCCCTTCAGAGGCCCATCGCAACACCACCGCACCGTCGCGGGGACCCCGAGGGGCCCACGCGTCCGACGATGCTTCCTTCCCTGGGTTTTCGTGCCCCACGACACATGCCGGAACGGGGGACCCGTGACCCGCGGAGCCTCCCGGCCCCACGGCGTGCCGCGTGCGAGGTTTGGGTACCTCCTTCGCGGCGTCCACCCCCGTCCCTCCGGGCGCCCTTGCGGGCTCCCGAGCGTCCACGGGCTTCGCGCTTCGAGGCGTTCTCCTCGCGCCGGTCGGACCCCCTCTCGGGCGTCCTCTGCCCTCCTGCCGTTGGTCGCGTCGATTCGCCTCGCTCCTTAAGGTGCGTGCGGACGCGTCCGGCTTCAGGGCCTCGATCCCGGCGTCGAATTCGTGCGGTCCTCCGCGCCCTTGCGGGCCCGGAGCGTCGATGCCTCCTTGCGATTCCTCCCTCCAGAGCTCTCACCTCCACCGTCCTGTCGGGCGCTTTGGTTCGCGCCCGCTCCCCCACCACGCGTTGGGCGGGATGACGTCCCGACCCGCCTGCGTCTCGAGGTCTTCCGGAGCGGTGGATCTGGTTGGCCCCTCTCGGGGCTACCGGCTCTCCTGGGATTTGCCACCTCATGACCGTCACGGCGCCGCTGCGAACGTGCGGAGGGCGGGCTCATGGCTTCGCCTTGCGGGCAGGGGTGATTCGGCCCCCGACACCGCGCTGAACCCTCTCGTCACGTTCCGACCGGGACCACGAGGGTCCCGGCCCGGCGCCGCCGTCCTTCGGTGAACGGCTGCTGCCTCATCCGATCGTCAGTGCTTGTTTTCAAAGAACGGAGGAGGGAAAGCGAGCGCCGTGCCCAACGCGAGGCCCGGTGCGCGCCGTTGACGGGACCTTTGCGAACCCTTTGTGCCGACACGACTTGCGTCGGAGAGCCCGTGGAAAGTCACCGTTCTCCACGAAACGACGCGAACCGGAACGGGCACCGCGGTGCCCACCGCGGCGGGTGAGATCCGGTGGAGAAGCGGCGCATCCCCCGCCCGCGCCGCCGGTTACGTCGCCCGCCCCGTGTCACGGGTCGATGGGCATTCCGATGCCCGTCCCCGCGCGCGCGTTCTCCCCAACGTCTCCACGGGCTGCGGTCGGTCGCGTGCGGGCCTGCGCCCCGACCGAGGCCTTCGGTAGACTCCCCGCCTTCCCGCGGCGCGACGCCGTGGGCGGAGGAGCGGGCGAGCGATGCGGGTGGGGATCGACCTCGGCACGACGAACAGCCTCGTCGCGATCTTCGGCGACGACGGCCCCCGCACCCTCGAGAACGAGCTCGGCGACCATCTCACGCCGTCCGCGGTCGCGATCGCGACGGACGGTTCCCTGGTCGTCGGCCGCGCGGCAAAGGACCGACTGGTGGTCGCGCCCGACGCCGGCCGCGCGTTCTTCAAGCGCGACATGGGCACGTCCGCGACCTACGAGTTCGGCGGACGCACATGGACGCCGACCGAGTGCTCCGCCGCGGTCCTGCGCGAGCTGAAGCGCGTCGCCGAGCTCCGGCTCGGCGAGCCGGTCACCCGCGCGGTCGTCACGGTGCCGGCCTACTTCCACGACCCGCAGCGCCAGGCCACCATCGAGGCCGCGCGCATCGCCGGCCTCGAAGTCGATCGCATCCTCAACGAGCCGACGGCCGCGGCGCTCGCGTTCGGGCTCCGGCACGCGGACGAAGAGCGCAGGCTGCTGGTGTTCGACCTCGGCGGCGGGACGTTCGACGTGACGGTCCTCGAGACGTTCGAGGGGCTCGTCGAGGTCCGCGCGTCCGGCGGCGACAGCCGCCTCGGCGGCGAGGACTACACCGACGCGCTGCTCGACCTCGTCGCGCGACGGGCCGGCCACGCCTGGACCGACGGCGACCGGGCCCGGGTCCGCCAGCGCGTGGAGGTCGCGAAACGCGCGCTGACGGCCTCGGACCGCGTCGACGTGGACGTCGGCGGCGTGTCGATCCCGGTCACGCGGGCCGACTTCGACGCGGTCACCGTCGAGCTCACGGGCCGGCTCCGCCCCGTGATGCGCCGTTGCCTGCGCGACGCCGGGATCGCCGCCGGCGACCTCGACGACGTGCTGCTCGTCGGTGGCGCGAGCCGCATGGCCGCGGTCGTGGCGTTCGTGAGCGAGGAGCTCGGCCGCCTCCCCAACCGCAGCCTCGACCCCGACCGCGTCGTCGCGCTGGGCGCCGCGGTGCAGGCGGCGCGCGCGGACCGCCACGCCGCCGTCGCCGACGTCGTCATGACCGACGTCTGTCCGCACAGCCTCGGCGTCGCGGTGGCCCGCTCGTACGGCGGCCGTGTCGAGCCCGGCGCGTTCTGCCCGATCCTCGACCGCAACGTCACCGTCCCCGTCAGCCGCGTCGAGCGCTTCCACACCATCGCGCCGCAGCAGGACACGATCACCATCGAGGTGTTCCAGGGCGAGCACCGCCTCACGGCCGACAACACGTTCCTCGGCGCGTTCGAGGTCAAGGGGCTCCGGCAGCTGCCGGGGCAGCCGCACGCCGGTGAGGTGGACATCCGCTTCTCCTACGACACCAACGGCATCCTCGAGGTCGAGGCGACGGTGCTCCACTCCGGCCGCCGGGTCGCGCAGGTGATCCAGAGCCGGCCCGGCGCGCTCACGGAGGCGCAGGTGAAGGACGCGGTGGCGCGCCTGCAGCCGCTGAAGGTCTCGCCGCGCGACCTCCTGCCGAACCGCGCCCGGATCGAGCGCGCGCACCGGCGGTTCGCCGAGCTCACGGGCATCCCGCGGCGGCTCCTCGCCGAGGCCCTCGACGCGTTCGAGGACGCGCTCGCGTCCGGCGACCGCGACGGGATCGGGATGGCCGCCGCGCGCCTGGACGCGGCGATCGCCCGCGCCTACGACGACGAAGGCGAGGCGCCGGGCCCGGCGGGCGGCGCGTCATGAGCCCGTTCGAGGCCCTCGGGCTCGCCCCCACCACGGACCGCGCCGCGATCCGCCGCGCGTACGCGCAGGGCGTGCGTCTCCACCGCCCCGACGACGACCCCGCCGGGTTCCGCGCCGTCCGCGACGCGTACGAGACGCTCTCGCGGCTGTCCGACGCCGACCTCGCGGCGCTCGTCGCGCCCTCGGGCGCGGCCGCCGTCCCGGCGACGGCCCCCGCGGACGCCGCGGCCGGGGCCCCCGCCGACCCGGTCACCCCCGAAGCGGCGCGAGCCGACGGCATCGTGGTGCCCCCGACCTGGGTCGAACGGGTACGCGAGGCCCGCGCGCTCGCGGCCGGCCCGGCGCGCGACGCCGCCCTCGTGGAGGCGCTCGACGTCGCCGCCGCGGACGCGGAGGCCGACGCGTCGCGCTGGCTGCCGTGGCAGTGGCTCGTCAACGCGTCGCTCGACGGCCGCGGCGACCTGCTCGCGGAGCTCTACACCGACGCGCGCGTCGTCGCGTGCCTCCGCCACGCACCGACCGGCCTCACCGCGGTCGTCCCCGGCGCCCTCCTGCGGGGCCGCCGATGGGGTCGCCTGCACACGCTGGCCGCCGCGCTGGTCGCGGCGGCACCGACGTTCGAGGACGCCGACGCATGCGACACGCTCCGCGCCGCCGCCATGGCCGTCGCCGTCGTCGAGCCGTCATCGGCCCGCGCCCTGGCCGACCGCGCGTTCGCGCTCGCCGCACCCGCCGCGCGGCCCGCGCTGACGCTCGAGCTGGTGGACGGGCTCGCGCGCGTCGGCGACGAGGCGAAGGACGCCGCGGGCGAGACGCGGCTCCTGCTCGCGTCGATCGCGGCCGGCGCGTACGACCCGGCGACGCCGATCGGGGGCGAGGACGCGCTCCGGACCTGGCTGGCCTCGCTCGGCCCGTCGTCCGTGTCCGTGGAGATGGTCGCCGCGCTCGCACCGCCGCTCGTGGACGGGCTCTTCGCCCCCGCGGCGCGTCCGCAGGCGGCCGCGCCCCCGGCGCCGCGCCGCTCGCGTTGGGGTTCGCTGCTGTGGCTCGTGCTCGTCGTGGGCGCGCCGCTGACGCACCTGATCACCACGATCGCGTCCCCGCCCGTCGTGCCGAAGCTGCGCGTCCCGCGCGAGCCCTCCCCCGACTCGCGGCGGGTGATCGACGACCTCCGCCGGAGCGCCGAGCATCTCCGGGCCAGGGGGATCCGGGTCGAGATCGTGGACCCGAAGCGGCCGGGCAACGATCCGACGCCACCCTCGAAGCCGCCCGGATCGAAGGAAGCCGATCCGCCGTCCGCGCCTCCGCCCCGCGATCCCGGCACGCCGACGCCGGGCGGCGGCCGCTGACGGCCACCGGGCCTCGCGGTCCCACGCGCCCGACGGCGTCCCCGACAACGCTCCCCTCCCGTGGCGTCGGGCACGACCGACGACGGATGGCGGCCGCTGACGGCCACCGGGCCTCGCGGTCCCGGGGACCCGACCGCGCCTTGGGTCGCGTCCCCCGACGCGCGTCGCCCACACGCGCCGCCTACGTGCGAAAGTCCTCGCGGCGCAGGCCGTGGGCCAGCATCTTGTTGTAGAGCGTGCGCCGGTTGAGGCCCGCGTGGGCCGCCGTCTTGCCGAGGTGGCCGGCGTAGCGCTTGAGGACGCGGCGGAGGTACTCGCGCTCGACGGAGGTGTTGAGCCGGGAGAGGACGGCGTCGAGCGTGTCGTCGGCGTCGAACGAGGGGACGGCGGCCTTCTTCGGGGCGGCGCGGCGGAGGCGGTCGGGGAGGTCGCGTTCCGTGATGCGGGGGCCCGCGGCGAGGATGACCGCGCGCTCGACGACGTTCTGGAGCTCGCGGACGTTGCCGGGCCAGGGGTAGTCCGTGAGGAGGCGGAGGGCGCCGCGGTCGAAGCCGGCGACGGCGCGCCCCTGCTTCTCGGCGACCTTGCGGCAGAAGAGGTCGGCGAGGATCGGGACGTCGTCGGCGCGCTCGCGGAGGGGCGGGACCGTGAGCTGGACGACGTTGATGCGGTAGTAGAGGTCCTCGCGGAAGGTGCCCGCGGCGACCGCGTCCTCGAGGCGCGCGTTGGTGGCGGCGACGATGCGGACGTCCACCTTGACGAGGTCGGCGCCGCCGACGCGGCGGACCTCCATGCGCTCGAGCACGCGCAGGAGCTTCACCTGCATGGCGGGCGAGATCGTGCCGAGCTCGTCGAGGAAGAGGGTGCCGCCGTGGGAGAGCTCGAAGCAGCCCTCCTTGCGGCGGTACGCGCCGGTGAAGGCGCCCTTCTCGTGGCCGAAGAGCTCGCTCTCGAGGAGGCTCTCGCTGAGCGCGCCGCAGTTGACGGTGAAGAAGGGGCCGTCGCGGCGGCGGCTCTGGCGGTGGATGGCCGAGGCCACGAGCTCCTTGCCGGTGCCGGTCTCGCCGTGGACGAGCACCGGGCTGTCGGTGCGCGCGATCCGCGGGATCAGGTCGAAGAGCTCGAGCATCTTGGGCGTGCTGCTCGTGAGGTCCTCGAACTGGTAGCCGGTGATGGGCGCGTCGGCCGGCTCCTCGTCGGTGACGCGCGCGGCGGCGCCCTCGGCGAGCGACGCGGCGTCCTCGCGCGCGAGCTCGCGTTCGACGGCCTGCTCGACCTGCGCGACGACGAGCGCGAGGTCGTTACCGGCGGCGTCGAGCGGGGGGACGTCGAGCAGCGGGACCGTGGGATGCTCGCCGCGGACCATCTCGCGGAACGACGGCGCGGCGAACCCGGCGTGCGCGACGTCGAGGACGACGACGCCGGGCCGCTCGTCGCGCAGCGTCTCGAGCGCGGCGCCGCAGTCCGGCGCGACGCGCACGCGGTGGCCGCGTCGCTTGAGCTGCGTGCGGAGCCTCGACGAGGCCGAGCCCTTCCCGACGAGCAGCACGGTGGGACGGCTCACGGGGGCTCCGGCGCGCGGGCACCCTCCGCGCGAGCCCGGAACCTAGCGATCCCGCGCCGAAGGTGCAAGCCGGTCCGCGACGTGCGCGCACCCCGACGAACGCTTGCGTCCCTCGTGTCGCGCGTTCTCGACGCGCCGCGACGGGCCCGCGCGACATCGCGCGGCGAAGCCGGGGCCGCCGCGCGCGCCCGCGTCAGTCGTCGTAGCGGGAGAAGGCGGTGACGAGGAGGACCCCCAGCTCGAGGATCCAGACGACGAGCGTCACGCAGCCGGGGAGACGGGTGCCGCTCGAGCCCGGCAGCAGGCGCAGCCGGGAGCCCCCCTCCCGCGTGGCGTACTCGAGGTGGCCGCGGAAGCCGGTGCGGCCGATGGACGCCAGCATCTCGAGGTCGTACCCGTCCGTGGGGACGCGGCCGGTGGCGAAGGCGGCGGCCAGGCGGTCCTGCTCCGTCTGGACGTTCACCTTGGCGCCGCTCGCGAGCTTGACCGCCCCGTCCAGCTCGCCGTCGCTGGTCGGGTCGCGCTCGCGCAGCCCCGCGACGACGTCGGCCCGCTCGGCGACCGCGCGCGCGGCGGAGACGCCGTACGCCTCGGCATAGTGCTCGTTCTGCCGCGACGCGACGCTGCGGTACTCGACCCACCGCGTGAGCGCGAACGAGCCGAAGACGATCGCGAGGAAGGCGATCCCGCCGACGAGGCCGCGGTCCGGGGTGCCGCCGCCGGCCCCGAGCGCCAGCGCGCGCTTGATGGACCAGCCCGCCAGGAACGGGAACAGGAGCGGGATCCGGAGGACGTTCTCCCCCACCCACCCGAGCACGATCCCCGCGACGATCCCGGCGCCGGCCGCGAGCATCAGCCCGACGCCGAGCGACCCGGCGACCGCCGCCTTCGTCCCCGGCGCCGAGAGCTGCCGCGGGATCGCGGTGCCGTACCGCGAGACGTAGTTGGACGGCGCGCCGGCGCCGCCCGCGCTCGTGCCGGGGGGCGGCCCGGCGGGCGCGGCCGCGGGCGAGTACGTCGGCGCGGGCTCCGGCGGCGGGAGGTCCTCCGGCGGCGGCGCGAAGCCGCCCGTCGGACGGGCGATCGCCTTGTTGGGATCGACGATCCGCTTGCATTCGCGGCAGAAGTACGGCGCGTTGTTCGCCGCGGGCGTGTTCATCCCGCCGCAATGAGGGCAACGGACCTGCGCGTCCACGCGGAGCCTCCTCGGCCGCAACCGCCCCCCATCCTACCGGGGGCCGGCCGCCGGACTCTCCAATCGCTCGATCCGGTGCGTCAGGAGCTTCACCCATTGCTCGGAGAGCTTCTGGCGCGCGAGGACGTCGCGCAGGTAGGCGGCGGGCGCACCGGCTTGCAGCACCGCGGACGCGTACTTGTCCCCGCTGACGTCGGGGCTCGCCCCCCACGCGTCGAAGAACCCGCGCGCCGACTCGAAGGCGGTCCGGCGCGTGGCGGACAGGTACGTGCTCACGTGGATCCCGGAGTCATCGCCCAACGCGGCGATCTCGCGCCGGTCGAGCACCGCGAGGTCGCCCGCCGCCAGCTCCACCTGCTGCAGCAACCGCACGGCGGTGAAGTCGCCTCGGTCGATCAGCGACCCGAGCACGGGCAGCAGGTCCATCTTCGCGAGCGCCGCCTGCGGCAGCCGCCGCACGATCGACGCCAGGCGCTCCGGCGGCAGCTCGTCGGGCTTCGCGAGCACCGCGATGGCCTGATCGACCGTCAACGGCGGCGCCCACATCTGGAGGAGCCGCTCCAGGTCACTGCGATTCCCCTCGATGGACCGCGGGAGCGACCCGCGCGGCGTCGCGAGCACCTTCTCGACCCACCCCGAGAACTTCGCGAGCTGGTCCGTCCCGACCGCGCCGGGCAGCACCATCGCGATCCCCTCGGTGAACATCTCGAGGGTGTTGTCGTCGAGGCCGTCGAGCGCCTGGGGCGTCTCGGCCATGGCGCGGAACGTCGTCGCCATCAGGTCCACCACCTGCCCCTCGTGGTGCACGGCGAACTTCAGCAACGGGTACAGGAACCGGACGGCGTCCTCCTCCGAGCTGAAGAGTCGCCGCAGCCCCTTGTCCTTCACGAGGTGCTCGTCGATCGCCTTCAGGATCGCGAAGTGACCTTCCGGCCCGCGGGCGAGCTGCACCTCGAGGAAGCGGAACGCCGCCTTCACGAACTCGTCCTGGGTCATGCCGTCGGCCAGCTTCGGAAACGGCACCTCCTCCCCGGGACGCGGAGGCGATCCGTCGGGTACGCGAGGCCCGCTGGCCGTCGGCTCGGCCGCGGGCGCCGGCGCGCCGTCCGGCCGGCCGCCGCCGCTGGCCGCGAGGGCGACGGGCCGACCCGCGAGGTCGCGCTCGAGGCTCGCGACGCGATCCCGCAGCCGGTCGTTCTCGGCGGCGAGGTCCGAATCCGCCGACGGGGCGCCGCCGACACGCGATCCGGCGAGGTAGCCCCCGACGCCGGCGACGGCGGTGAGCAGGAGCGCGAGCGCACTTCGCGGCAGGGCCATGTTCGGTTCCCTTCTCGGTCGGTTCCGGTTCCCGCACCCGTTCCGGTCGGTCTGTCCGTTCCGGCCGGGGGGCGTCGGCAAAAACTCCCCCCCGGGTGCCCCCAGGGTACACTCCC
This sequence comes from Planctomycetia bacterium, assembly GCA_016795345.1. GTDB lineage: Bacteria > Planctomycetota > PLA2 > PLA2 > JAEUHO01 > JAEUHO01. The sequence continues at coordinate 14,859 of JAEUHO010000281.1, forward strand.
CCGCGTTCCGTTCGACTCGCCGGGGCGTAGCGCAGATTTGGTAGCGCACCTGAATGGGGTTCAGGAGGTCGCGGGGGCGCATCCACGCCCCCCCACCAACAACCGAGGGGGCCGCCCGCCCCCCGGGCGGCTCCCT
>JAEUHO010000310.1 GCA_016795345.1 Planctomycetia bacterium
CGGACGTGCGCGAGGCCGCGGCGTGCGCCGCGCTCGTCGCCGAGCTGCGCGCCCGGTCGGGGGATCCCACGGGCGGCGTCGCCCCCGTCCGGCCGGTCCGCCGGGCGGCGTAGACGGCGCGCGGCGCTCCCTCGGGACCGGGACCCGCCGGCGGCCCGGCCCCGCGCCGGGAGAGGTCGAGGGTTCGGGACCGCGAGGCCCGCCGGCCGCCGGGCCTCGCGGTCCCGGGCAACCGGGTCGCCGTCCCGTGGCCCTGCGCCCCCGCGGGCTCGCGCCCCGCCCGCCTACGAGCGGTCGGGGTCCTGGCCGCGGAGGATCGTGTTGCCGTCGTGGGTCTCGCGCCGCGACGCCGTGGGGGGGCGGTCGAGCGCGGCCAAGTCGAGCCGCCCGCTCTGCGCGAAGAACGCGATGGGGTTCTTCCACACGAGCTGCTCGACGGTGGCGTCGGGGAAGCCGGCGCGGAGGAGCGCCTGCACGAGCTTCGGGATCATCAGCGGGTCGGAGATGCCCCAGTCGGCGGCGCTGTTGACGACGATGCGCTCGACGCCGTACTCGCGGATCACCGCGACCATGCGGTGCACGTCCATCTTCGTGTTGGGGTAGATGCTGAAGCCCGAGACGCAGCCGAGGTCGCGCGTGAGCGGGATCGTCTCCTCGTTGCCGTGGTCGAGGAGCACGTGGGGCCACGGGAACTTCGCGTCGCGGATGAGGTCGATGATCCGCTCGAAGCCGCGGCGCTTGTTGCGGTGGGGCGTGTGGATGAGGATCGGGAGGCCGTGGGCCTTCGCGAGGTCGAGCTGCGCGAGGAAGAAGCGCTCCTCGGTGGGGGTCTGGTCGTCGAGGCCGATCTCGCCCACGCCGACGACGCCGTCCTTCTCGAGGTAGCGCGGCAGCACGGCGAGCACGTCGGCGTTGACGCGGTCGTCGTTGGCCTCGCGCGGGTTGAGCGCCATGGTGCAGACGTGGTGGATGCCGAACTGCGAGGCGCGGAAGCGCTCCCAGCCGACCAGCGTGTCGAAGTAGTCGACGAACGCGCCGACGTTGGTGCGCGGCTGGCCGATCCAGAAGGCCGGCTCGAGGACCACCCGCACGCCCGCGAGCGCCATGCGCTCGTAGTCGTCCGTGACCCGGGAGAACATGTGGATGTGGGGCTCGAAGATCTTCATCGGGTCACCGGCGGGTGGGGGTCAGAGGGCGGCGGCGCGCTCGAGGGCGGCGCGGACGTCGGGACGGTGCTCGCGGGGGAGGCGCTCGGCGGCGTAGGCGGCGAGGTCCTTGCGGCGCAGCGCGAGCAGGGCCTCGGCGCCGGCGAGGCGCGTCGTGGCGTCGCCGTGCTCGAGGGCGCCGAGGACGCGCGCGACGGTGCCCGCCACGGGCGCGCCGCCCGCGAGGCGCAGCGTGTCGCGCCAGACCGGCCGGCCCGCGGCCTCGCGCTCCGTGGCGAGGTCGAGGAGCATCCGCGTGAGCTCGGCGCCGGGCCGCTCGCGCACGCCCTCCATCCGCGCGAGCGGGAGGTCGTTGAACGCGGCCTTGAGCACCAGGCGGTCGAAGCGGTCGCGCGAGAGGAGCCCGCCGTCGAGCGCGCGGACGAGCAGGTCGTGGTCGAGGCAGGCGGCCTCGAGGTGGGCGCCGACGTTCGTGCGCTGCACCTCGTCGAGGAACCGCGACGTCGCGGCGCCGAGGGGCCGCACCGACGCGGCGCGCAGGAGGATCGTGCGCTCCTCGAGGTCGCCGCGGAGGAAGAGGTCGACGAGCGTGGCGTCGTCCACCGGGTCGGCGGCGTGGAGGAGGAGCGTGCCCACCGCGTCGCACCGGCGCCAGGCGCCGAGGTCGACGTGCGCGCCGCCGACCACGATGCGGCCCGAGAGCCCGGCGCGGCCGGCGCGGCGCGCGAGCGCGGGGAACACGACCGGCAGCGCCGCGCGGGCGGCCGCGGGGTCGAGGTCGAGCCGCTCGCGGATCCAGGCCTCCTCGGGGCCGGCGAGCGCGCGTTCGAGGGCGGCGAGCGCGGGGGGGACGGGCTTCACGGGGGGCGCTCCTCGGGCCGTCGGCCCCGACCTCCGAGCGGGCGCGGGCCGTCCGCGGTTCACCCGCGGGAGCCGCGAGGGTAGCGCAGCCCCCGGCCGGGCCCCCTCTCTGCGCCGGGACCGCCGCGGTCCCCGCGGCCGGCCGGGCCCCACGCTCCCGACGTTCGGGGGACCGTCCCCGGGGGACGCCGTTCCGCGGCCCGACGTCAGACGGTCGCGAGCTCGCGGAAGGCCTTCACGGAGCAGCCGGGGCAGATCGTGTGCGTGACCTGCAGCGTCGACGCGCGGCGCAGCAGCTGGCCGAGCGGCAGCCACGTCCCGTCCGCCGGCCGGATCCGCTGGCACCACGCGCAGACGTGGGCCCAGCCGTCCGGGAGCATCCGGTCGTGGAGGCCGCGGGGGAGGCGCTCCGGCGCCGCCTCGAACCACCGCGCGACGTGCTCGAGCGCGGCCTCGTGCGTGTAGACGAGGTGGTCGCGGATCACCGCGAGCTCGTGGTCCGCGTCGAGGTCGGCCACGCCGAGCGTCGGGAGCATCCGCACCGCGTCCTCGATCTCGACCATGCGCTGGATCAGCGCCGACGCGTGCCGGTCCTGGGCCTCGCGCACGAGCGCCGGGTCGGCGCCGCTCGCCTCGAGCACCGCGACCACGAGCCCGCCGAGCGTGGCCCGCCAGCCGGCGTCGAGGTCGCCCTCGGGGTGCGGACGCATGGCCTCGAGGCCCGCGAGCCCGACCTCGCGCTGCCGGGCGCGGTCGCCGGAGAGCTTCGCGACGTCGAGGCGCGCGTGCATCGCGATCAGCGCGAACCCGTCGCCCGGCGGGCCCAGCCGCTCCGCCTCCTCGAGCGCCGCGTCGGCCATCGCGAGGTCGCCCTCGTGGGCGTGCACGAGCGCGACCAGTGTGAGGCTCGTGCGCCGCTTGAGCATGGCGCTCGAGTCCGCGCCCACGGGGCGCGCGTCGTGCGCGGCCAGCCGGGCCCGCGCCTCGGCGAACCTCCGATGGTCGGTCGCGAGCGCCGCGTGGAGGATGTCGTTCGCGTCGCGCGCGACCGCGGCCTCGTCGGCGGGCAGGTGCGCGAGGACGCCCTCGAGCTCGACCAGCGCGGGCTCGACGTCGCGGATCGGCTGCAGCTGCGCGAGCAGCAGGCACCGGTTGCCCATCACGCCCGCCGCGCGCACGACGTCGCCCACGGCGAGGAAGTGCGCCGCGATCCGGCGGTAGAGCACGAGCGCCTCGAACTGCCGCCCGCGCCGCGCCCACGCGACCGAGAGGCCCGTGAGCCCGAGGATCTCGGGCCAGCGGTCCGCCGGGTCGCTCGGCGCCGCCTCGCTCCGCGCGAGCAGCGCCCGGTAGCCCGCCTCGGCCTCGGCCTGCCGCCCGGCGTCGAGGTGGCGGCTCGCGGCCCGATAGGCTTCGCGGGCCCATTCGGGGGGCGGGGGCGGGACCATGGGGGAGGGCATCGTCCGAAGATCGACCGGACGGGCGACGCAACTGAAGCGGCCCCCCGGCGTGCGACCGCGAGGCCCGGCCGCCGGGACGCGAGGCCCGGCCCGCGGTACGCGAGGCCCGGTTGTCGGGACGCGAGGCCCGGTCGTCGGCCCGCGGACGCGGGCCGCGGGCGCGCGGGCCTTGCGTCCCGGAGGGATCGCCGCCGGCGTCAGCGGGGTTGCAGCACCGAGAGGACGAGCCCGGCGAGCGAGAGGAAGAGGTTGCTCGTGTAGAGCCGCACGTAGAGGCGGTGGAGCGCGTCGAACCGCGCGCGGGCCGCGGGGTCCCAGCGGCGCTCCTCGTCGGCGGTCTCGGGCGGCTTCAGCGCGGCCATCTTCGGGGCGACGGAGCGGCGCAGCAGCACGAACGTCACGTGGATCGTGGCGGCGAGGGTGAGGAGCGCGATGCCCGGCGCCGTGAACTCGACCGCCATCGCGACGACGGCGCCGACGATCGCGACCATCGACGCGACCCAGCCCATGGCGTCGAAGACGCGGAGGACCTTGCCGAAGACGCGGCCCGCGTCGACGGCCGGGAGCGTGCGGAAGGTGGTGGGGGCCGTGGCGAAGGAGAGGGCGGCCGTGCCGCCGAAGACGACGGCCATGGCGACGACGTAGAGCACCACGCCGGTGGCGGCGGCGAACGTCATGAGGGGGACTCCTTGCCCTCGCGGAGGAGGACGCGGCTGCGCGGGCCGGCGACGGCGAGGGCGCGGCGGGGCGGGTGGCGCTTGCCGAAGCGGTAGACGTCGTGGACGGCGATGTCGAACGGCTTCGGGCCGCGGGCGCGGTCGAAGCCGCGCTGCTGCGCCTCGCACGCGTAGCAGATCGCGACGGTGGGCACGAGGAGGTAGAGCGCGAAGTCGAGGAGCACGAACGCGACGGTGCTGATCCAGCGCGTGAACGGGCCGGTGAGGACGCCGACGGCGACGAGCGCGAGGCCGAGCTTGCGGTTGAAGTCGCGCTGCTGGTAGAGGTCGGCCGAGCCGCAGACGGGGCAGGCGTGGGCGTCGCCGGCCGCGACGAGGGCGGGCGCCTCCGGCAGCTCGGTGCGCGCCGCGCAGGCCGGGCACGCGAGGCCCGTCGTGCCGGGCTCGAGCGCGCCCTCGACGGCTTCGCCGCAGGCGGGACAGGCGAAGGCGAGGGTCAGGGGCACGGGGCCGTTGTAGCCGCGTTCCCGAGCGGGGGGGAGCGCGTGGCGACGAGCGCGCGGTCGCACGCCGCGCGGAAGTCGGCGTGGAACGTGTTCGTCGCGACGAGGGCGCGGGCCCGGGCGTGGCCCGCCTCGCCGAGGCGCGCGCGCCGCGCCGGGTCGGCGAGCAGGGGCGCGACGGCGGCCGCGAGGGTCGCGGGGAACCCGGGCGGGTGCGGCGACCCGTCGTCGGGGTCGCGGGGGAGCAGCACCGCGTCGCGCCCGTCCACGAGGCACCGTCCGATGCCGCCGACGGCGGTCGCGACGACCGGCGTGCCGACGGCCAAGGCCTCGAGGATGGCGAGCGGCATCAGCCCCTCGTGCTGCGAGGGGAGGAGGAAGAGGTCGAGGGCGCAGAGCAGCGCGAGCGGCGTCGGGCCCGCGCCCACCTCGTGGAACCGGCGCGCGAGCGCGGGGTCGGCGGCGACGGCGCGGCGGCGGTCGTCGAACGCCGCGAGGAACGCCGCGCCGCCCCACTCCGTCGGCTCGACGCGGCGGCCCGCGACGACGAGGTGGACGTCGTGGCCCTCCGCGACGAGCCGCCGCCAGGCGTCGACCGTCTCGAGGACGCCCTTGTCGGGGGCGATGCGGCCGTGCAGGCCGAGGAGCGTCGCGCCGTCGCCCACGCCGAACGACGCGCGGAGCGCCCGGGCGGCGACGCGCTCGGCCTCGCCGACGGCGGGGAGGAACGCGGCGACGAGCGGGCGCGCCACCGCGAACCGCGCGGGCGGGAGGCCCAGCGCCGGCGCGAGCGCGTCGACGACGTCGTCGGTGACGACCACGACGTCCGCCGCGCGGGCGCGGCCGCCGAGGCCGTGCACGGCGGCCGGGTACCGCGAGTGGACGACCGCGACGACGGCGGGGCGGCGCCGCCAGGGGAACCGCCGCGCGTGGGCGGCGGCGCGGAGCCCGCGGGGGTCGATGCACGTGACCACCAGCGCGTGCCGGTCGTGCACGAGCCGCCGCGCGAGCCCGCCGCTCGACGTCGCGGCCTCGATCCGCTCGACCCGCGGGTGGGCCGCCCGGAGGTCGGGCTCGAGGTGGCGCAGCTCCGGGTTGCCGGTGAGGAAGACGTCGACGGCGACGTCCGCGCCCGCGAGCGCCCGCACTTCCTCGACGAGGACGCGTTCGGCGCCGCCGAACCCGAGGTTCGGGTGCACGAACGCGACGCGGCGTCGCGCCGCCCTCACGCGCGGGGGCCCGTCATACCGGGAAGCCCGTGCGGGCCTCGATCCAGGTCGCGGCGAGCTCGCCCATCAGCATGAAGAAGATCGCGACGTACAGGATGCCCGTGGCCGCCTGGGTGTGGCGGTACTTGAGCGCGTCGCGCGTCATCCAGATGAGCGTGAGCGGGCCGACGAAGCCGAAGCACACGCGCCACGCGGTCCAGATGACCTCGCGCCCGAGGAGGACGTCCTGCGCGCCGGGCCAGAAGAGGAGGACGAGGCCGAACCCGACGACGCGCGCGAGCAGCACGCCGACGCACCAGTACCCCGAGCGCTTGAGCGCCTCGAGGGGGAGGCCCTTGATCATCAGGTAGAAGTGGCCGAGGATCATCGCGTCGTTGACGCCGCCCATGGCGGCGCCGCCGAGGAGGCCGAGCGTCGTCCGGCCCGCGAGCTGCCACGGCTCGTCGCCCGGCGGCATGTGGGCCGTCCCGAGGACCGGGAGGATGCCCGCGACGCACGCGACGACCAGCACCACGCGGCCGGCGGTGCGGCGGTAGGTGCCGAAGAGGAAGTTCGCGACGAGCGCGAGCACGGTCACGACGACGAGCGTCACCGGCATGCCGCCCGACAGCGTCGTGAACGCCGCGAGGCCGCGGGGCCACTCGGGGTGGAGGTCGTCGCCGAGCGCGGCGCCGTAGAGGGCCGCCGCGCCCCCCGCGAGGACCATGGCGAGCACCAGCTGGAAGCGCAGGTGGCGCTCCGCGGGCCGCATGGTCATGACGACCGGGAGGGCCCAGAGGGTCCCGACGGCCATCCGCGCGAGGAACATGTAGAAGACGAGCGAGAGCCGCACGCCCGCGTTCTACCCACGGGGGCGCGATCCGCCACGCGGGGGCGCACCCCCGACGCGCGGCCGCCCGCGGTACCCTGGGGCGGGAGGGCGCCCTGGAAGACTACGACCAGCGGCAGGAGCTCGGGCGGTCGGACG
>JAEUHO010000340.1 GCA_016795345.1 Planctomycetia bacterium
GAACCCTCTCCGAGCCTCACCTCGGTCGGGCGCCGCGCACCACGAGCCGGACGTCGTCGACGTCGCGGTCGGCGGCGATCTCGAGGACGACCGGCCGACCGTCCTCCCCGACCACCTCGGTCGCGTCGTCCGCGGACCGCAGCGACCACCGGCCGGGCGGGACGCCCTCGAGCACGAACCGGCCGTCCGCGCCGACGGCGGCGGCGACCGGCGGCGGCGCCGCGCGCGGCGCGGTCGAAGGCGCGGCGAGCGGCTCCCGCGCGAGGACCAGCGACCCTTCGACGCGCCCGTCGGCGGCGCCGGCGACGACGGTTCCGCGGACGCACACGCCGGGCACCACGACCCGCGAGGGGCCGCCGTCGGCCGCGACCGCGACGTCCACGCGTGCGCCGGACAGCGGCGCGCGCGCGGGTTCGCCGTCGGCGGCCGGGCCGGCGGGGCGCCGCACCTCGAAGCGGTGCGGCCCCTCGGCGACGCGGTGCGCGAAGCGGCCGTCCGCCCCGAACGGCACGACGGTCTGCCCTCCGCGGGCCGGGTCGAACCCGGCGTGCAGCGCGCCCGGCCCGCGGACGGGAGTGCCGCTCGCCCAGACGACGACGCCGGTCCACAGCGGGTCGGCGACCTCCGACCCGAGGTCGATGGTCAGGGCCGCGCCGTCCACGACGTCGAGGTTGCGCAGGTGCTCGTCGGCGCCGTTGTCCGCGCCGCCGACCTGCGCGAACAACACGCCACGGCCCGGCGGCAGGTGGTCGAGGAGGTACCGGCCGTCGGGGCCGCTGCGGGTCTCGACCAGCGTGTCGGTGACCCCCTCGCGTTCGATCCGGATCCCGACCTCGACGTCGATCGCCGCGCGGCCGTCGCGGCCGAGGACGCGGCCCGAGATCGACGCGGTCCCGACCGCGAACACGAGCCGCCGTCGCGTGTCCGCGTCGCCGCGCGCGGCGTGGACGAACGGCCACCACCGCTTCGCCTCGCCCGGGCCGTCGAGCCAGAGGCGGTAGGTCCCGTCGGGGAGCGACGCGAACCGGCCCACGCCGTCGCCGTCGAGCGGGAGCCGCCGTTCGGGGAGGGTCGCGTCCGTGGTCGCGTCGAAGCACTCGAGGCGCAGCGCCGCGCGCGCCGCGGGCGCGCCGCCCACGAACGCCGCGACCTCGACGGCGGGGTGGGCGACCGGGACCGCGGCGGCCTCGAGGGCGCGATCGGCGGCCCCGTCGCCGAGGCGCGGCGGGAGCGGCAGGATCGCGTGGGGGACGCCGACGTCGCCGGCGACCGGGGCGACGGCCCCCTCGACGGCGCGAGGGGCGGGCGCGGGGGCCCCGCGCGCGCCGTCGGCCGACGCGGGCGCCGCGCGGCCGGCGAGCGGGGGCGGCGCCGACGGGTGGTCGAGCCCCGCCGCGGTGCCCGCCGCGGTGCCCACCTC
>JAEUHO010000373.1 GCA_016795345.1 Planctomycetia bacterium
GCCGTCGTCGACGGCAAGCCGGTGCGCCTGAAGGTCACGGCGAAGTTGCTCTCGCGCGGGCTCGTCACGAAGCCGCTGAAGCGGACGTGGAAGCCGGCCGAGGCCGCCGCGGCCAAGTAGCACGCGCGGCCGCCGCGTCGGGTTCCACGGAGGCTGCCACGGCGGCCCCCACGGAAGCCGACGTCGAGCCCCGTCGGCGCCCGGCCTCCGGCGCCTCGTCCGGCGTCACGTCCGGCGCCTCACACGGTCTCCGCGCCCGCGGTCCGTCCGCGCCGTGGCTGCGTCCGCGTGCGGTGACGGCCGGCGCCCCGGCCCGGGCCGCGATCCGGTCTCCGGGACGCGAGGCCCGCTCGCCCGCGGCCCGCGGCCCGCGGCCCGCAACCCCGCGCGGTCAGCTCCCGGCGCCGTGCGCGCGCGGGTCCACCAATTGCAGCCAGTTCCCGTCCGGGTCGCGCACGAGGGGGCACGCCGGACCGCCGTCGGTGCCGCAGGGCGTGACGCCCGCGCGCGCGAGCCGCGCCAACGTCGCCGGCAGGTCGTCGGTGTAGACGACCATCGCCGCGCCGCTCGACGTGTACCCGTCGGCCCGCGGGCCGGGCGCGCCCGGCCGCAAGAGGAGCGACGCCGCCCCGGCCCGCAGCCAGACGAACGACGGCCCCTGCCGCTCCGCGACCTCGAACCCGAGCCCGTCCACGTAGAACCGCTCCGCCGCCGCGACGTCGCGGGTCAGCACCTCGACATGGCCGAGCGCGACCCCCACCGCGCGCCGTCAGTACCGCGGACGCCGCCGCGGCGTCACGATCGGCTGCTTCTTGGTGACGGTCGGGGCGGGGGCGGCGGCGGCCTTCGCGCCCGCGGCCGGCGACGCCGCGCCGGCGGCCGCGACGTTCGGCGCGACGACCCCGCGCGCGGCCTGCAGCGCCTTCACGGCCTCGTCGAGCTTCGCGAGGGCCTCCGCGGGCGTCTGGAACCGGTCCTCGCGGCGCTTCTGCATGAGCCGCAGCACGAGCACGTCCGTCAGCGGGCTGATGGTCGGGTCGAGGCGGCGGACCGGGGCCGGCATCTCCGTCATGTGCTTCGCCATGACGGCGGCCGGCGTCGCGGCCTCGAACGGCGGCCGCCCGACCAGCATGTGGTAGAGCGTCGCGCCGAGGCTGTAGAGGTCGGAGCGGATGTCGACGTTGGCCTCGCCGCGGGCCTGCTCCGGGCTGATGTAGTCCGGCGTGCCCATCCGGCGGGCCTCGCCCGCAGACTGCGGCAGGTCCTCGAGCTTCGCGAGGCCGAGGTCGCAGACCTTCGCGATGCCGTCCCGCGTGATCAGCACGTTCTCGGGCTTGAGATCGCGGTGGACGAGGTTGTTCTTGTACGCGTGGTCGAGGGCCCGGCAGATCTGCTGGCCCACGAGCAGCGCGCGCTCCTCGTCGAGCGCGCCGCCGCGGCGCAGGAGCGACGCGACGGTGCTGCCGTCCACGTACTCCATCACGAAGTACTTCACGCCGTCCGCGTCGCCGACGTCGATGCCCGAGATGATGTTCGCGTGGTTCAGGCGCGCGACGGCCTTGGCCTCGCGCAGGAACCGCTCGACGAACGTCGGGTCCTCGGCCAGCTCGGGCGCGAGGATCTTGATCGCGACGTCGCGGTCGAGCGAGAGCTGCCGGGCCTTGTAGACCGTGCCCATGGCGCCGCCGCCGAGCCGCTCGAGCAGGCGGTAGCCCGCGATCTGCTCGCGGCCCTCGAACTTGCGGTCCTCGCGGCGGAGCGCCTCGAGCTGCTCCTCCTCGATGTAGCCCTTCTCATAGAGGATCTGCCCGAGCGACCTGGGCTTGAGCCCCAGCTCGAGCATCTTCTCGCGGACCGCCTTCGCCTCCTCGACGTGCTCGAGGGTCGTCATCCCGAGGTCGAGGATCCGCTGGGCCTCTGCGTCGACGTCCTGGCTCACCGGGGCTCCGTCCTTCCGTTCGTGGGGGTGCCGATCTTCGGGGCACGCGTCGCGCGGGGGCGGCGCGGGGTCGCGGCGCCCGGGTGACCGGGGGCCTCCCCGAACACGTGGGGCCGGCCGATCGCCGCGAGCACCTCCGCCTCGGCCCGACGCATCCGCGCCCGCGCGCGCGGGGCGTGGTCATCGTGCCCGAGGAGGTGCAGCGTGCCGTGGACCACGTACAGCATCCACTCATCGTACGGGGAGTGGCCTCGCCGCGCAGCCTCCCGGCACGCCGTGTCCCGGCTGACCGCCAGCGCCCCCACCAGCCGGGGCGCGTCCGGCGGCGACAGGGGGAACGAGACGACGTCGGTCGCCCAGTCGTGGCCCAGGAAGCGCCGGTTGACCCGCCGGATCTCGGCGTCGGACAACGCCTGGACCTCGATCTCGACGGGGCCGCCCCGCCGCCGCGCCACCTCCGCCGCCAGCCGCCGGAGGTCGCGGCGGTACCGGGGGACGGACCCGACCGGGGCGAAGGACCCGAGCGGGTGGAAGACGGAGCCCCCCCCGGGACCCGAGGCCCGGTCGCCGGCCGCCGGGCCTCGCGTACCCCCGCCCCGACCGCGTCCCGTCGCCCGCGCGCCCGCCGACCGCCGACGCCGGGGCGTCACGGCGGCGGCAGGCCGTTCGGGCCCGTGCGCTCGCGCGCCTCGCGCGCCGCGTCGGCGCGCTCGTAGGCGTCGACGATCCGCTGCACCATCGGGTGGCGGATGATGTCGCCGCCCGTGAACTCGACGATGCGCAGGCCCGGGACGTCGGGCAGCACGCGCACGGCGTCGACGAGGCCGCTCGTCGCGCCGTCGGGCAGGTCCACCTGCGTGATGTCGCCGGTCACGACGATCTTGCTGCCCTCGCCCATGCGGGTGAGGAACATCTTCATCTGCGCCGCGGTCGTGTTCTGCCCCTCGTCGAGCAGGATGAACGCGTGCTTGAGGGTCCGCCCGCGCATGTAGGCGAGCGGGAGGATCTCGATGACGTCGTGCTGGATGGACCGCTGCAGCTCGCCGAACCGCAGCATCTCCTCGAGCGCGTCGTAGAGGGGCCGCAGGTACGGGTTGATCTTGGCCTGGAAGTCGCCGGGCAGGTACCCGAGCTTCTCGCCCGCCTCGACCGCGGGCCGCGTCAGGATGAGCTTCTTGTGCGTGCCCGCGCGCAGCGAGGCGACGGCCTCGGCGACCGCGAGGTAGGTCTTGCCGGTGCCGGCCGGGCCGACGCCGATGACGACGTCGTGGGAACGGATCGCGGCGATGTACTCCGCCTGCTTGTCCGTCATCGGGCGGACGTCGGGCGCGGCGTGGGGCTGCGGCTGGAACCGCGACTTGCCGTGGCGGCCGTGGCCGGCGTCCGGGCGCGCGTCGTGCCGCGCGTCGTGCCGCGGGTCGTGCCGCGCGTCGTGCCTTCCCTCGGCGCGGCCCTCGCCGGCGCGTTCGCCGGCCTCGTCGAGCAACAACGACGACATCTCGCGGTCGTCGGGCGGGTCGTCGCCGTCGCGCACGCGGGCCAGCGCGGCGCCGATGCGCCGCGTCACCTCGCGGACGTTGGCCTCGTCGTCGCCGACGACGCGCAGCGAGCCGCGGCGGGCGCTCACGACCACGCCGTACCGCTCGCGGAGCGCGCGCACGTTGCGGTCCATGGAGCCGAAGAGGAGGCGCTGCTCGTCGGCGTCGTCGATCGGCACGAAGCGTTCGGTCATCGTCGGGGCCAGTCTACCGGACCGTGAGCCAGAGGAGGGCGACGGGGGCCGCGAGCACGAGGGAGTCGATCATGTCGAGGATCCCCCCCATCTCGGGCAGGAGCGACGACGAGTCCTTGACGGCGCACCGGCGCTTGAAGGCGCTGTGGCACAGCCCCGCGAGGATCGACGCGGCCCCGAGCAGCACGCCGAGCACGGCGGCCTCGAGGGACGTGGTCGCGAGCCCCGGCAGCGGGCCCGTCGCCGCGAGCACGGCGACGCCGGCGCCGGCCGAGAAGAGCAGCCCGCCGATCGTGCCCTCCCAGGTCTTGCCGGGCGACACCGAGGGGATCATCCGGTGGCGGCCCATGGTCTTGCCGACGATCCAGCCGCCGATGTCGCTCGCCTTGGCGGCGACGATCACCAGGGCGAGCGCGCGCGCGCCCAGCGGCCCGTCGCCGACCTCGCGCACGAGGCCGAAGCAGTACCCGACGAAGACCACGGGGAAGAACGCCGCGAGCAGGCGGTCGAGGTCGCCCTCCCGCACGGTCCGCAGGTGCGCGACGAAGATCGCCACGACGGCCCCCGCGAGCACCAGCGACCGCAGCGTGCCCCGGAGCGCCGCGTCGTGCGGCGCCACGAGCCCGAGGCCCGACAGCGCGGCGCACGCCACGACCACCGTGGCCACCGGCAGCCGCCGGCCCGCCCGCGCGAGCGTCGCGCACGCCTCGTACGCCGCCGCCCCGCCCATCAGGGCGAGCACGACGTCCGTCGGTGCGCTCGAGCCCGACGCGTCGTGCCACCACAGGAGCGCGAGCACCACGCCGAGGACGAGCGGCGCCACCGTGAGGCGCACGAGCAGCCCCTTGCGCTTCGCGCGCGCCGCGTCGCCGCCCGCCGCGCCCCCCTCGGCCCCCGGGGCCGCCACTACTTCCGCACCAGGCCGCCGAAGCGGCGCTCGCGGGTGCCGTACTCGGCGAGCACCGCGTCGAGCTCGTCCTCGCGGAAGTCGGGCCACGCGGTGTCCACGGTGCAGAGCTCGGCGTACGACAGCTGCCACAGCAGGAAGTTGCTCACGCGCTGCTCGCCCGCCGTGCGCACCAGGAGGTCGAGGGGCGGCGCCGCGGGCTGGTACAGCCGCGCCTCGAGCGCCGCCTCGTCGATCGCGTCCGGCGCGATCCGCCCGGCGACGGCGTCCGCCGCGAGCCGCCGCGCCGCGTCCACCAGCTCGACCCGCCCGCCGTAGTTGAGCGCGAGGCAGAGCGTCATCTTCCGGTTGCCGGCGGTGATCGCCTTCGTCTCGGCGAGCGCGTCCTGCACGTACCGCGGGATCCCGTCGATCCGCCCGATGGCGTCGAGCCGGATCCCGTTCTCCATCATCTCGCCGCGCTCCTCGATCAGGTACCGGCGCAGCAGCCGCCAGAGGTACGTGACCTCCCGCGCCGGCCGCTTCCAGTTCTCGGTCGAGAACGCGAACAGCGTCAGCTGCTCGAGGCCGCGGCGCGCCGCGTGCCGCGTCACCGCCCGCACGCTCTCCGCGCCGGAGCGGTGGCCCTTGATCCGCGGGAGGCCACGGGCCTCCGCCCATCGCCCGTTCCCGTCCATGATGATGGCGACGTGGCGGGGAAGGGCGGGCATCGGAGGGCGGCGGAGGTCCCGGGAGAGCGGATACCCTACCCCCCCCGCGACGGACCGACAATCGGTTCCGCCCGGCCCCGCGCCGCGCCGGCCGGGTGCCGCGCGGGCGCCGCGACCGCGCCCCGCGTCCCCGGGACGCGAGGCCCGGCCGCCGGGGCGCCCGTCACACCGGGTGCCCGCGGAACCCGAGGGCGCCGCGCAGGCTGCGCCACGCGTTGCGCCACGTCGGCCGCGCGAGCCGCGCCAGCCGCCGGTGGATCGCCGGGTGCACGAGCGGCAGGGGCCACGGGTGCTCGTCGGCGCCCGCGCGCGCCTCCGCGGGCAGCGCCGCGAACGCGCCCGGGGCCGCGAACAGGAGCAGGTTCTGCGCGTACCACGGCGGCACGCCGTCCGCCGTCCACAACCACCGCCGGAACGGGTCGGACCACCGGTAGCCGTGCGACGCGAACCGCCGCGCCCACGCGTCGGGCCACGCCTCGTGGACGTGCCCGTCGCCGCCTTGGCCGGGCACGGCCGCCGAGAACACGACGACGGGCGCGAGCGCGCAGAGGTCGGCGACGAAGCCGTCGGCGCGCGCGGCGTCGAGGTGCTCGGCGACCTCGAGGCAGAACGCGACGTCGAAGCGCACGTCGAGCCGCAGCGGCCGCGCGAGGTCGGCCTCGAGGAACGCGGCCGGCGGCAGCCCGCGGCACGCGAGGGGCACGTGGGGCCCGTCGATGCCGAAGCCCACGTCGACCCCGAGCGCGAGCGCGGCCTCGACCCACGCGCCGGTCCCGCACCCGACGTCCACGACGCTCCGCGCGCCGGTCCACGCGAGCACCCGCGGCACCACGAGGGCCGCGGCGCGCCGCGAGCCGTCGCGTTGCGCCGCGTAGAACGCCGCGTCGTAGGTCGCCTCCGGGTCGCGCACGGGCCCTCCCGCGACCGGCCCCGAGGGGACGGTCACCGGAGGAGGGACGCGAGGCCCGCCCCGAACTTGCCCGCGAGCCCCGAGCCCGGAGCCCCGCGCCCAGGGCCCGGGGCCTTCGCGGTCGGACAAGGCCCCGCGCGTCGCAGGGACGCCGAGGGTCCCGAACGGGCCCCGCGTACCGGGCCTCGCGTACCGGGCCTCGCGTCCCCGAACGGACGGACCGGGCCTCGCGTCCCCGAACTCGCGGGCCGGGCCTCGCGTCGCCGGGCGCGCGACCGGACCCTCGGCCCGGCCCGCGCGCGGTCAGGCCCGCGCGGCGGCGGGCCGGAGGTCGATGAACCGCGCGCGTTCGGCGCCGACGCTGATCGTCTCGACGGGGACGCCCATCTGCGCCTCGACGAAGCGCACGTACGCGCGGGCCTCCTTGGGGAGGTCGTCGAAGCGGCGGATGCCGGAGAGGTCCTCGCGCCAGCCGGGCAGCGACTCGTAGACCGGCCGGCACATGCGCCAGTGGGCCGCGGACGCCGGCGGGACGTCGATGCGGCGGCCGTCGATCTCGTAGGCCGTGCACACCTTGAGGCGGTCGAGGCCCGAGAGGATGTCGAGCTTCATGAGCGCGGTCGCGTCCACGCCCTGCGTGCGGACGGCGTGGCGCGCGACGACGGCGTCGAACCAGCCGCAGCGACGCTTGCGGCCGGTGGTCGCGCCGACCTCCTTGCCGCGGACGCCCATGTGCTCGCCGGCGGGGCCGACGTCCTCGGTCGGGAACGGGCCCGCGCCGACGCGGGTCGTGTAGGCCTTCACGATGCCGAGCACGCGCTGCACGGCCTTCGGCGGCAGGCCCGTGCCCGGGCCGACGCCGTTCACGCCGCACGAGCTCGACGTGACGTAGGGGTACGAGCCCTGGTCCACGTCGAGCGCGAAGCCCTGCGCGCCCTCGAGGAGGATGCGCTTGCCCGCGCGCCACAGCTCGTTGAGCTTCGTGACCGTGTCGGCGATGTACGGCTCGAGGCGGCGGCCGACGGCCAGCGCGTCGTCGAGCGTCTGCTGGGGGTCGATCGGCTCGAGGCCGGCCTTGCGGAGGATCTCGTTGCGCGACGTGAGGTTGCGCAACAACGTCGGGCGCAGCTCCTCGGCGCGCAGCAGGTCGGCCACGCGCAGGCCGTCGCGCGTGTACTTGTCGGCGTACGCCGGGCCGATGCCGCGCGACGTCGTGCCGATGGACGCGTCGCCGCGGAGCGCCTCGAGGGCGCGGTCCATCAGCTTGTGGTACGGGAAGATGACGTGGGCGCGGTCGCTGACGAGGAGGCGGCCCGAGAGGTCGATGTCGCGGCGCTTGAGCTCCTCGACCTCGTCGAGCAGCGTCCACGGGTCGACGACGACGCCGTTGCCGATCACGTTCAGGACGCCCGGGCGGATGGCGCCCGAGGGCAGCAGGTGGAGGACGTACTTCTGGTCGCCGACGATGACCGTGTGCCCGGCGTTGGCGCCGCCCTGGTAGCGGACGACGACGTCGCTCTCGGCGGCGATCAGGTCGACGATGCGACCCTTGCCCTCGTCGCCCCACTGCATCCCGAACACGCACGTGACGGACATGGCCGGCAAAGCCTCCGGTTGACGCCGGAGGATACCCCGCGTCCGGCGTTCCGGCGTCCCCGGCGCTCCCCTCGACGACGCGCCCCCCGGCGACGGCGGCCCGGACGGCCGCCCGGCCCGCGGGACGGGGCGGCGACGCGCGGCCCGGACCCTCCGTGCCCCCGAGGCCCGCCGCACGCGAGGCCCGCCGCACGCGAGGCCCGCCGCACGCGAGGCCCGGCCCGCGGCGCGTGGTTCAGCCGCGGGACGACCGCGGATCCATGAGGTCGCCGCCGAACGCGGCGCGCCCCTCGCCCGGCGGCTCGTAGGCCACGTGGACGTGCGCGACGGGCCGCCCGACCGCGCGCGCGACGACCTCCGTGAGCGCCCGGGCCTCGCGTCGGCGGACCGCGAGCGGCGGCCACGCGCGCCGCAGGAGGCGCACGAAGACCGGCCGCACCCCGCGCGCGGGGCCGCCGCCGCTCTCGGCGTAGTCGCGGCCCGCGAGGGACCGCACGCGCACCCAGAGGCGGCCCAGCGGCACGTCGAGGGCCTCGCCCGCGAGGTCGGCGAGCCGCGACGCGAGGCCCGCGCGCCGCCGCGCGGACACCGGCCCGACGATCTCGACGTCCACGATCGGCACGCGCACACCCTCCCGACGCGGTCCCCTCGAGGACCCGGCCGACGCGACGCCCTGACCCTGCCCCGAGGCGGTGCTTCGAGGCGCTGCGTCGCGGCGCTACTTCGAGGCGGCGACCGGCTCCGCGGGCGTCAGCTTGCCCGTCTCGACGAGGCGGCGGAACCGCCCGAAGAGGTGGACCGCGTCGTGCGGGCCCGGCGCGGCCTCGGGGTGGTACTGCACGGCGAACGCGCCGAGGGCCTCGCTGGCGATGCCCTCGTTCGTGTCGTCGT
Organism: Planctomycetia bacterium; assembly: GCA_016795345.1. Classification (GTDB taxonomy): domain Bacteria; phylum Planctomycetota; class PLA2; order PLA2; family JAEUHO01; genus JAEUHO01. The sequence continues at coordinate 8,686 of JAEUHO010000373.1, forward strand.
TCAGGTTCGTGTGGGTCGCGCGGAAGCCGGTGCGCTCGAGCGACTTGACGTCGACCGCGAAGCCGTGGTTCTGGCTCGTGATCTCGACCTTGCCCGTGTCGTGGTCGAGGACGGGCTGGTTGCCGCCGCGGTGGCCGAACTTGAGCTTGTACGTCTTCGCGCCGGCGGCGAGCGCCATCATCTGGTGGCCGAGGCAGATGCCGAAGACGGGCACCTTGCCGAGCAGGGCCTTGATGGTCTGGATGGCGTACGTGACGGCCGCGGGGTCGCCGGGGCCGTTGGAGAGGAAGACGCCGGCGGGCTTGCGCTCGAGGATCGCGGCGGCGGAGGTCGTGGCGGGCACGACCCACGGGTCGAAGCCGTTGGCGACCAGGCCGCGGAGGATGTTGCGCTTCATCCCGAAGTCCATGGCGACCACCGGGTAGCGCTTGGCGCCCGCGGGCACGCTCGCGCCGGACGGGAGGTCCTTCGGGAAGCCCTCGCCCCACGCGCTCGACGTGGCGGTCGAGACGACCTTCACGAGGTCGAGGCCGTTCATGTCGGGCGCGGCCTTCGCCTTGCGCAGGAGGCTCGCCGGGTCGACGTCGCCGCTCGAGAGGATGCCGTTGACGCAGCCGTCCACGCGCAGCCGGCGGACGAGGCGCCGCGTGTCGATGCCCTCGATGCCGACGATGCCCGCCGCGCGCAGGTAGGCGTCGAGGTCGCCGCTCGACCGGTAGTTCGACACCACCGGCGAGAGCTCGCGGACGATCAGCCCCTCGATCCACGGGCGCGCGGACTCGGGGTCCTCGAGGTTGACGCCGTAGTTCCCGATCAGCGGGTACGTGAGGCAGACGATCTGGCCGGTGTACGAGGGATCGGTGGCGATCTCCTGGTAGCCGGACATGGAGGTGTTGAAGACCACCTCCCCGGTGCGCTCGCCGATGGCGCCGAACGCGGTGCCGCGGAACGTGGTCCCGTCGGCCAGGACGAGCAGGGCGGGCTTCTTCGACGTCATGGGGGCGTGGTTTTACCCCCCCACCGGGACGTCGCCGCCTCCGGTCGGTACCCTTCCCGTCCCATGGCCCCCCGCGCGCTCCCGTGTCTGCTCGCCGTCCTCGCGTCGCTCCTCGCCCCGCCGGCCGCGGTCCGGGCCGCGGACGCGCCGCCGCCCCCCGGCGGCGCCCCGGCCCCCGGCGGGGCCGCGGCCCCCGGCGGAGGTCCGGCGCCCCTGCCCGCGCCCGCCCGCGCGCCCGACGTCCCCGATCCGGCGCCCTTCCTCGACGTGACCGGGGCGCAACTGGCCGGGGTGGCGCGGGACGGGTCCACCGTCGTGATCCGCATGTCGTACGCGGGCGTGACGCAGATGTTCCGGCTCGGCCGCGACGGGGGCTGGCCCCACCGGCTCACCTTCCGCACCGAGGGGGTGGACTTCGCGGCGGTCTCGCCCGACGCGACGAAGATGGTCCTCGGCTACGACCACGACGGCGACGAGGACCACGGCCTGTTCCTGCGGCCGACGGCCGACGGCGGCGTCGAGCGCGTGCTCGCCGACCGCCCGGGCGTGAAACACGGGAGCGTCGTCTGGAGCGAGGACGGCACCCGCGTCTTCTTCCGGAGCAACGCCCGCGCCGCCGACGACTTCGCCCTCTTCACCATGGCGGTCGGCGACGTCGAGCCGACGCCGGTCCTCACGTCCCCCGGGCGGTGGACGGTCGAGGCGGTGGACCGCGAGGCCCGGCGGCTCGTGGTGGCGAAGGAGGTGTCGTCGCGCGCGAACACGCTGCACCTCCTCACGCTCGCGACCGGCGCCCTCGTCGAGCTCGACCCCGCGCCGGCCGGCCGCGAGGTGGAGACGAGCGGGGTCGCGTTCGCCCGCGGCGACGCCGACCTCGTGTTCCTGTCCGACCGCGACGGCGAGTGGCGGCGTCCGTACGCGCTGACCCTCGCGACCGGCGCGGTGCGCGCGTTCGACGCGCCGCCCGGCGACGTCGAGGCCCTCGCGGTGTCGGCGGACGGCGCGACGGTGGTCCTCGCCGTCAACGACGGCGGCCGCAGCCGGCTCGTGGCGCGGGACGTCGCCACGGGCGCCCCGCGGCCGGCGCCCGACGTCGGCGCGGCGCTCGTCGGCGGCATCGCGATCGACACGCGCGGGTCGTGGTTCCTCGGCACGTCGTCGGCCTCGACGCCCGGCACCGTGCTGCGCTGGGACCCGCCGGCGGACGGTGCGGGCCCGGGCACGTTCACGCCCCTCACCTTCCCGGACACCGCGGGCCTGCCCCGCGAGGCGCTCGACGTCGAGCCGACGCTCGTCGCCTACCCGACGTTCGACGGGCGCGAGGTGCCCGCGTGGCTCTACCTGCCGAAGGGGCGCGCGCCGAAGGGGTTGCCGTTCGTCGTCTCGTTCCACGGCGGCCCGTCGGCGCAGGAGCGGCCCGGGTTCCACGCGGAGCGGGCCTACCTCCTCTCCCTCGGCATCGGCGTGCTGGCGCCCAACGTGCGCGGCAGCACGGGCTACGGCCGCGCGTGGCGCGACCTCGACGACGGGCCGAAGCGGATGGACGCCGTGAAGGACGGGAAGGCGGCGGTGGACTGGCTGGTGGCCCAGGGCCTCGCGGACCCGGCCCGCGTGGCGGCGCTGGGCGGCTCCTACGGCGGGTTCATGGTGCTCGCGCTGCTCACCGAGCACCCGGAGACCTTCGCCGCGGGCGTCGACGTCGTCGGCATCGCCAACTTCGAGACGTTCCTCGAGCGCACGCGCGGCTACCGGCGCGCGAACCGCGAGTCCGAGTACGGCCCGCTCTCGGACCGCGCGCTCCTGCGCTCGATCTCGCCGATCCACAAGGTGGACCGCATCCGCGCGCCGCTCCTGATCGGGCACGGCGAGAACGACCCGCGCGTGCCGGTCTCCGAGGCGCGGCAGATCGAGGCCGCGCTCAAGGCGCGCGGCTCCCCCGTCGAGGCCGTCTACTTCAAGGACGAGGGCCACGGCTTCTCGCAGAAGGCCAACCGCCGCGCGTGGACGCGGAAGCTCGGCGCCTTCCTGCTCCGCACGCTGAAGCCGTCCTGACGCGCGCGCCCGCCCGGCGGTCAGCGGGCCGGGCCGCGGTTCACGAGGCTCGCGACGTAGCCGGCGCCGAACCCGTTGTCGACGTTCACGACGGTGACGTTGGGCGCGCACGAGTTCAGCATCGCGAGCAGCGGCGTCACGCCGCCGAGGTGGAGGCCGTAGCCCGCGCTCGTCGGCACCGCGATCACCGGCCGGTCCACGAGGCCGCCGACGACGCTCGCGAGCGCGCCCTCCATGCCCGCCACCACGACGAGCACGTTCGCCGCGCGGATCGCGTCGTGGCGCGCGAGCAGGCGGTGCAGGCCCGCGACGCCGACGTCGTAGATCGCGACGGGCGCCTCGCCGAGCGCCTCCGCCGTCACGCGCGCCTCCTCGGCCACGGGCACGTCGGCGGTCCCCGCGGTCACGATCGCGACGCCGGGGCGGCCCGCGGCCGCCGGGCCCCGCGTCACCGTCACCGCCCGCGCCCGCGGGTGGTGCACCGCGTCGGGCACCGCGGCGAGCAGGGCCGCGCACGCCGGCCCCTCGCACCGCGTCACGAGCAGCCGGTCGCCGCGGGCGAGGATCTCCCGCGCGATCCGCACGAGGTCGTCCGGCGTCTTCCCCGGCCCGTACACGACCTCCGGGAAGCCGCACCGCAGCGCGCGGTGGTGGTCCACGACGGCGACGGGCGCGCCGTCGGCGCCGGGGAGCGACGCCGGCGAGAGATGGGCGAGCGCGGCGGCCGCGTCGTCCACCCCGACGTCGCCGGCGCGGACGGACGCGAGCAGCGCGAGGAGGCGGGCGCGGTCCATCCGGCCATGGAACCACGCCGGACGGCCGTGGCGCCGCGACGCCCGGTAGACTGCCCGCCATGGCCGACGCGCCGCTCGACCTCGAAAAGCTCCTCCTCGAGTTCTCGGGCGAGGTCCCCGTGTTCCCGCTGCCGAGCCTCGTGCTGCTGCCCGACGCGCTCGCCCCCCTCCACATCTTCGAGGACCGCTACCGCAAGATGGTGGCCGACGCCCTCGAGGGCGAGCGCCTGATCGCCATGGCCCTCCTCCAGCCGGGCTGGGAGCCCCAGTACGCCGGCGCGCCCCCGTTCCACGAGCGCGTCTGCGTCGGCACGATCGTCAACCACGAGCAGCTCCCCGACGGGCGCTACCGCCTGCTGCTGTACGGGCTGTTCCGCGCCAAGGTCGTCGCCGAGATCTCGTCCGAGCCGTACCGCCGCGTCGCCGTCGAGGTGCCGGCGGAGACCCTCGACGTCACCCGCGCGGCCGAGCTCGACGCGAGCGTCCACGCGCTCCTCGACCGGCTCCCCGGCCGGCGCGGCCCCATCGGGCAGCTGCGCACCCTCGCCGCGAAGTTCCGCGGGACGCCCGGCGGGCCGGGCTCGCTCGTGGACGCCGCGGCCGAGGCCGCCGACCTCCCGCCCGAGGACCGCTACGCCCTCCTCGCCGAGGACGACGTCCTCGCGCGGGCCGCGCTCCTGCTCGACGCCCTCGACCGCAAGGCCCGCGGGGGCGACGAGTCGCTGCCGCCGCGCAGCGACCCGCGCCTCAACTGACCGCGGGCGCCCGCGTCGACGGATCGCGCGCGGCGGCGGCGCCCGGGACCGCGGCGGCGCATCCGGGCCGCGGCGGAGGATCGGGACCGCGGCGGCGCATCGTGACCCCGAGGCGCGCCGCCCGGACCGCGGGCCCGGCGGCCGCCGGGCCTCGCGGTCGAGGCACGGAGGCCGCCGGGCCATCCCGCTACGACGGGTTGATGTACACCCCGAGCCCGACGACGGCCGCGACGACGGTCACCACCGTGAGGAGGTAGACCTTCCACCACGTCGACGCGCGGACGCCGAAGAGCCCGCCGACGAGGGCGAGCAGGGCGCCGGCGTGGATCGCCCACATCCCGATCCCGAGGATGCCGGGATCGTTGGCCACGGACTCGCGGGCGGTCTGGGACGCGCCGAGCCACAGCAGGCCGATGAGGGCGCTGACGGCCAGCGCGACCACGAGCGTCAGCGTGCCGACGAGCACACCGGGCTTGCGCAGCCGTCCGAGGAGCAGCAGCGCGGCCGCGCCGGCGGCGACGAACGGCGCCCAGCGCAGGAACGCCACCGCGGCGTCCCAGGCCCGGCCCTCGCTCGGCGTCAGCGACGAACGCTCCCGCACGTCGGACGAACCGACGAGCGTCGCGAGGTCGCGGCCCGTGAGGTACCCGTTCTCGCGGACGCGCCGCGCCACCGCCACGACGTCGTCCGACGCCCCTGCCCGGCGATCCTGCTCCTCGAGCTCGCGCAGCTCGGCCGGCGTGAAGCGGAAGCCCTCGGCCTCGAGGCGGGCGAGCCAGGGGAGGAACCAGCCCGCCGCCATGACGACGAGCCCGAGGAAGGCGAGTTTCGTCGCGAAGGAGGCGCGGGGGGCGGGCGGCGGCAGCGAAGTCGGGTCCATGGAGGCTCCTCGGGAACGGTCGTCGGGGAGGGACCGCGTCAGGACGGCGGGGCGCCGGCGTCCGCGGGGTCGTCGGCGTCCTCTGGGTCGTCGGCGTC
>JAEUHO010000399.1 GCA_016795345.1 Planctomycetia bacterium
TCAACGCAGCGGTTGGAGTAGCCCCATTCGTTGTCATACCAGGCAAGGACCTTGACGAGGTTGCCGAGCACCTGGGTCGAGAGGGCATCGAGGACGCAGGAGGACGGGTCGCCGATGACGTCGGAGGAGACGATGGGATCCTCGGTGTACTTCAGCAGGCCCTTCAGCGGCCCGGACGCCGCCGCCTTCAGCGCCGCGTTGATCTCGGCGGCGGTCGCGGGCTTCACGAGGATCGCGGTCAGGTCGACGATCGAGCCGTCCTGCACGGGGACGCGCAGGGACATGCCGTCGAGCTTGCCCTTCAGCGACGGGATCACCTTCCCCACCGCCTTCGCGGCGCCCGTCGTCGACGGGATGATGTTCATGCAGGCGCGCGCGCGCCGCAGGTCCTTGTGGGGCAGGTCCAGGATGCGCTGGTCGTTCGTGTAGGCGTGCACGGTGTTCATGAACCCGCGCTCGATGCCGAACGTCTCGTGCAGCACCTTCGCGATCGGCGCCAGGCAGTTCGTCGTGCACGAGGCGTTCGAGACGATCTTGTGCTCGGGCTTCAGCGTCGCGTCGTTGACGCCGAGGACGATCATTGCGTCCACCTCGTCCTTGCTCGGCGCCGTCAGGAGCACCTTCTTGGCGCCCGCGGCGAGGTGCAGGGCGCACTGCTCCTTCGACGTGAAGACGCCCGTGCCCTCGACGACGAGGTCGACGCCCAGCGCCTTCCACGGGAGCTTCGCCGGGTCCTTCTCGCAGAGGACCGCGATGCGCTGCCCGTTCACCACCATCTCCTTGCCGTCGAGCCGCACCTCGCCGTCGAACGGGCCGTGGGTGCTGTCGTACTTGAGGAGGTGCGCGTTCACGTCGGCCGCGCCGACGTCGTTCACCGCGACGACCTTGAACGCCGGGTTCTTCACGAGGATGCGGAACACGAGGCGGCCGATGCGCCCGAACCCGTTGATGCCGACGGTCGTTGCCATGGGTGGCTCCCGGTGAGGTGGCCCCCCGTTGTGCCGCCCCCCCGAGGGAAACGCCAGCCCCGGCGTCACCGCCCCACCGGGTACGCTCACGCCATGGACGACGCCGTGACCCTCGAGGCGGAGGTGGCGCGCGCCGCGGCCGCGACGGGCCTGCGGCCGGGCGACCGCGTCCTCGTCGCGGTCTCGGGCGGGGCCGACTCGGTGGCCCTCGCGGCGCTGCTGACGCGCGCCGGCGCCCACGGGCTGCCGCTCACGCCGGTCCTCGGGCACGTGGACCACGGCTGGCGCGGGCCCGACGAGGCGGCCGCGGACCGGCGGGTCGTCGAGGCCCTCGCGCGCGCGTGCGGGGCCGACGTCGCGTTCGCCGGCCCGCCGGCGGACGTGCGGCGCACGGAGGACGCCGCGCGGCGGTTCCGGTACGCGGCCCTCGAGCGCATGGCACGCGAGGCCCGGTGCGTCGCGGTGGCGACGGGCCACCACCGCCGCGACCAGGCGGAGACGTTCCTCCTCCGGTTGCGGCGCGGCAGCGGGCCCGCGGGCCTCGCGGGGATCCCGGCCCGGCGGCCGATCGGCGCGACCGGGCTCGTCGTCGTGCGGCCGCTGCTCGACGTCGATCCCGCGCGGCTGCGCGCGTACGTCGCGGCGCGGGGCCTCGCGTTCCACGAGGACGTCACCAACGCGGCCCTCGACCGCGACCGCACCGCGCTGCGCGCCCGCCTCGTCGCGGCGGAGGCCGCGGACCACGCGCTCGCGCGCGACCTCGCGACCGCGGTCGCCCGCTTCCGCGCGCGGCTCGAGCGGCACGAGGCCTCGGTCGCGCGCACGCTCGCGGCGTCGCTGCGGGCGCACCCGTGGGCGGGCGCCGTCGAGGTGGCGCTCGACGACGCGCGGAGGCTCGCGCCGGGCGACGGCGCGGGGCTCCTGCGCGTGCTCGGGCGCGCCGTCGCCGCGGACGCCGCGGGCCCGTGGTTCGAGCGCGTCCACGCCGACCTCGTGATGTGCGCGATCGCGGGCGACGACGCCGACGCCGCGGTGGACCTCCCCCATGGCCGCTCGGTGCGACGGCTCGGGGCGCGGGTCGTCCTGTCGGACGCCGAGGCGCCGGCATGGGGTCCCGTGGCGCTCGACGGCCCGGGCACCACGCGCGGCGCGTTCGTCGTGGCGCGCGACGACGTCGCCGCGACGGCGTTCGACCTCGCGGCGTTCGTCGCGGGCGCGACGCGCGGCGGGCCGGGCCTCGCGGTCCTGCGGATCGGTGCCGCGATCGACGGGGTGTGGGACGCGCACCTCGACGGAGCGGCCGGGGCGGCGGAGGCGGCGCTCGACGCGGAGGCCGTCGGGCCTCGCGTCGTGTGTCGCCCGGTCCGGACGTCCGACCGGTTCGTGCCGCTCGGTCGGGATCACGCCGTCGGCGTGGAAGCGTTCCTCGCCAAGCAGGGGTGGCCGGCGCGTTTGCGACGAGGGCACCCCGTCGTCGAGGGCGCGGACGGCGTGGTGGTCTGGGTCGTCGGGCACCGCGTGGCCGCGTCGGCCGCGGTCACGCCGCGGACGCGCACGGTGGCGCGGTTGCGGGTCCGCTGGGCGGGTCCCGCGGGCGCGTGACGGCGCGGGGCCACGGATCGCGCGGACGGTGCGTCCGCCTCCCCGTCACGGCGAGCGATCGGGCGGCGCGCGAGCGAGCGGTCCCGTCGCGACGGGACGCGAGCGCGGACCGTGGCGTCAGACCGACGTCTCGTCGATCGTCGACTTCTTCGGCGTCGGGGCCTGCGCGTCGCGCGAGGTCTGCGTCTCGTCCTCGAGCGTCTTCGTCGCGGCGGGCCCGTCGTTGAGGCCCTTCTTGAACTCGTTGATGCCCTGGCCGAGGTTGCGGGCGACGCCCGGGAGCCGGCGGCCGAAGAGCAGCAGGCCGAGGATCAGGATCACCGCCCAGCCGAGCGGGCTGTTCACGAAGGCGAGGGGGAGGGCCGCGGTCATGGTGTTGCCATGATACCCCTCGGCGTCCCGGGGGGACTCGGATTCGTCCTCCCCCGGGTCGTGCGGGTCGGACCGGCGCCGGCGGCCGTTGGCGCCCCCGGAACGAACGCGGGGGGTCGGCCGGTGGCCGCCCCCCCGCGGGGGAACGCAGCGCGTGGGGCGCCGATCACTTCGGCGCGGCGAGCAGGATCACGCCGTTGGCGTAGCCGGCGATGACCTCGCCGTCGCGGCCGTTCGTCGGCAGGAAGTCGAACCGCGAGAAGTCCGCGGTGCTGACGACCGGCAGGCCCTTGCCCTTGCGGATCTGCGCCTGCTTGTTCTCCGTCAGCGTGACGACCCAGTCGCGCTCCATGACGAGCGGGCGGAGGCCGTTGCGGTCCTTGAAGACCTCGGCGCCGGTGTCGGCGTCGAACGCGTGGAGGCCGATGGCGTTCTTGGCGAACACGTAGCCCTCGAACGACTCGACGCGGGCCATCGGGCTGCCCTCGCCGCCGGTCGGGACGTTCTTGACGACCGTGCGGCCCACGACCCACGGCGTCTTGCGCGCCGGGGCGTCGAGGCCCTTCAGCCAGCGCGTCTCGCCGCTGCCGATGTCGATGCAGCGCAGCAGGTTGTCCTCGGAGCCGATGAAGGCCCACTCGCGCGCCATGGCCGGCGCGGCGGTGTTCACGCCGAGCGTGTCCACGGCCCAGTTGATCTTGACGGGCACGCCCGACTGATTCGTCGGCAGCGAGGTGATCGTGCGGTTCTCGCCGACGACGAGGAGGATCTCACCCGACGGGTCGACGGTCGGCGTCGCCGAGACGCGCGACATCGTGCGGTAGCCCCAGCCGACCTTGCCGTCGGCGAGGTTGATCGCCTCGACGGTCTTGTTGTCGATCGGCGAGCCGAGGCTGCCGACGAAGGCCCAGCCGGCGTTGGCCGAGATCCCCGACGACGGGGCGAACGGCAGGCGCGCGGGCGACGCGTTGCCCGGGGCGCCCGAGCGCTTGCTGAACCACTCGACCCACGCGGCGCCGCAGGCGTCGCGCTCGAGGCACACGTAGTACGTCGGGCCCTCGGCGATCGGGGCCGACAGCGGCGCGCGGAGCGACGACACCCAGCGCGGCGAGAGGTCGCGGCGCGACAGGCAGTAGATCGTGCCCTGCGTGTCCACCGCGAGGACGTCGTCGGCCATCGCGTAGACCTGGGCGAGGGCGAAGCCGGGCTTGCCCGCGCCGAGGTTCACGCGGAAGACGTCCGGCGACCACGGCAGGTTCTCGAGGAGCACCTCGCCCGGGTCCATCGCCGCCGCGCCGACGTAGGCGCCGCCGGAGCCGCTGACCCAGGTCCGCGCGGACGCGTCGCCGCGCGCGAGCGGCTCGCCGCGGGTGCCGCTGCACCCGGCGACCAGCAGGGCGGCCGCGGAGACGGCGAACGTCGCGCGGAGGGTTCGGAGCCAGGGGCGCGTCGGGAGCGAGAACCGCATCATCGATGACCTCGCGAGGGGACGCACCGGCCCGCGGGACGGGCGGAGGATGCGCCGGGGGAACGGTCCGGCGGGGCACGGCCCCCCTGCCCGGGGGCGCTCGGCACCGATCGGCACCGGGGCGTTTATAGGAACCGCGCTCCGGAGTGTCAAGGATGCGGGTTCGATGCAGGGCGTGGGAACTCCCGGTCGCGACAGGACTTCCGTACGCGAGGCCCGGTGGCCGCGGTCGCGGGGGAGTGCGTTGCGGGCGGTCGCCGGCAGCCGTAGGATGGAGGATTCCCATGGCCGCGTCGGGCGCCCCGTCCCCCCTCGAACTCCTCCGCGCGAACCTGGGGGACGTGTACGACCGCATCGAGGCGGCGCGCCAGCGCTCCCGCGTCGCGGCCCCCCGGGTCACGCTGATCGCGGTCACGAAGGCCGCCCCCCCGGGTGCCTACGACTGGCTCCGCGCCCTCGGGGAGAAGGACATCGGCGAGAACCGCGTGGCCGACGCGGCGTCCAAGAAGGAGACGGCCCCCCCGGGGCTCGTCTGGCACGGGATCGGCCACCTCCAGACGAACAAGGTGAAGAAGGCCGTCCGGACCTTCGACGTGTTCCACGCCCTGGACTCGCTGACGTTGGCCGAGGCGCTGGCGCCGGCGCTCGCGGCGGCGGGGAAGGTCTGGCCGGTCTACGCGCAGGTGAACGCGGCCCGCGACCCGGCGAAGGGGGGCGTCCCCCCGGAGGAGGCCCTCCGGTTCGTCGAGGCGCTGGCGGCGTTCCCGACGCTCGAGGTCGTCGGGTTCATGACGATGGCGAAGGAGGACGACCCCGGGGACCGGGCCCGTCCGTGTTTCGCGACCCTGCGCGAGCTGCGCGACGACGCGGTGCGGCGCGGCGTGGGGCGGAGCCCCCCCACCGGGCTGTCCATGGGGATGAGCGACGACTTCGAGGTCGCCGTCGAGGAGGGCGCGACGATCGTCCGCGTGGGGCGCGCGCTCTGGGGCGCGGCCGCCCCGAATTCCGCTGTCGCGGCGCCCCCCGGCCCGCGTACCGTTCCGGACCCGAGGAGCTGACATGCCGCTGCGGATCCGCATCGAACACGGCCAGGACGCCGGCAAGACCTACCGACTCGCGGCGCCCGGCGTCTACCGCATCGGCCGGTCGCCGCAGGGGTCGTTCCAGGTCCTCGACATGAAGGTCAGCAAGGACCACTTCGAGATCCACCACGACGGCGCCTCGACGGTGATCCGCGACCTCGGCAGCAGCCACGGCACGCTGCTGAACGGGCAGCGCGTGGACGGCGCGCGGCCCCTGAACCCGGGCGACGAGATCCGGGTGGGGCTCACGGTGCTCCGCTCCCTGTCGGACGGCCCCGGCGACGCCGACGCGAAGCCGGTCGAGCCCCTGCCGACGGGCTCGGCCACCTCCACGACGACCGCCGCGTCCGGCGCCGGCGGCGGCGCGGGCGGCGCGCCGCGGGCGACCGGCAGCGCGGGCGTCGCGGGCGGCAAGCCCGCGGTGAACGACCCGCTGGTGAACACGACGCTCGCGGGCTACCGGATCCTGCAGCGCGTGGGCGCGGGCGGCATGGGCTCGGTGTACCGCGCCGAGCAGCTCTCGCTCCACCGCGAGGTCGCGCTGAAGGTCCTCGCCGAGAAGCTCGTGAGCGACTCGGCCTTCGTGGACCAGTTCGTCAACGAGGCGCGCGCGGCGGGCCAGCTGAACCACCCGAACGTCGTGCAGGTGTACGACGTCGGGCACGCCGACGGCCGCCACTACTTCTCGATGGAGTTCATCCACGGCGGCTCGCTCGAGGACAAGGTGCCGAAGTCGGGCGGCGGCGTGCCGTTCGCCGACGCGCTCCCCTGGTTCCTCGACGCGGCCAACGCGCTGATCTTCGCCGAGAAGAAGGGCATCCTCCACCGCGACATCAAGCCCGACAACTTCATGGTGGGCCAGGACGGCAGCGTGAAGCTGTGCGACCTGGGCCTCGCGAAGAAGTCGGAGAGCGCGGACCTGCTGGCGCAGGGCATCATCGGGACGCCGCACTTCATCGCGCCCGAGGCGATCCGCCGCAAGAGCGACGTGGACCGCCGGGCCGACCTCTACAGCCTCGGCTGCACGTTCTACCGGATCCTCACGGGCAAGAACCCGTACCCGGCCCCCAGCGTGAAGGAGATCCTCCTCGCCCACCTGAACCAGCCGGTCCCGCGCGTCTCGGCCGCGGTCCCGCAGCTGCCGAAGGAGCTCGACGACGTCGTCGCGAAGCTCATGGCGAAGGACCCCGCGGCGCGCTTCGAGAGCGCGACGGACCTGTGGGGCGCCCTCGACAAGATCCGCCTGCAGCTCGGCATGGAGGCCCACGGCCTCAACCCGGGCCGCGCGAAGAAGTTCGCCATCGTCGGCGGCGTCCTCGCGCTCGCGGCCATCGGCGTCGCGGTCTACTTCGTCACGAAGGAACCGGAACAGAAGGTGATCAAGGAGATCATCGACAACACGCAGCCGACGGACGGCACGACGAAGGAGGCGCTGCACAGCGCGAACGCGAGCAACAGCTTCAACAAGCTGAAGGCCGACGCGATCGACCTCCTCGGCCGCTTCGACGACGGCGAGAACTGGCTGAAGCCCGGCTGGGCCAAGGTGATCGCGGACCTGCGCGCCGCCGCCGTGGAGTACAAGGGCACCGACGGCGGGGCGGAAGCGGCCAAGTACGCGACCGAGATCGAGGACTTCATCAAGGGCCGGCAGGCCTCGAACGCGGCGTTCCAGGCCGCGATCAAGCAGGCGACCGCCGACCTCAAGAAGGCCGCGAACGAAGCGGTCGCGGCGGCGGACGCCAAGCGCGCCGAGCCGCTCGCGGCCGAGGCCGCGCTCGACGAGGGCGCGAAGGCGCTGAAGGCGCTGCTCGACAAGAAGCACACCGACGGCCGCGGGCTCGTCTCGAAGGCCGAGCACGACGGCGAGGTCGCGCGCCTCGAGGCGCTCCGCACGAGCCTCGCGTCCGCCGTGGAGTCGGCGGGCGAGGCCGTCCGCAAGCAGGCCGGGGAGGCCGCCGCCGGCGGCTCGGCGATGGCGCTCGACAAGGCCATCGCCCTCCTCGACGCGTTCGTCGCGGCGCACCCGAAGGC